>JBBRFO010000096.1:0-10334 GCA_038224135.1 Solirubrobacterales bacterium | reverse complement strand
GCTAGAGAGCGGGGCGGCTTCACGACACCGGCTCGGCGCGCGGGCGCGTGCCGGCGGCGACCAGTGCGAGAACTGCGGCCAGCGGCACTCCCGCGGTCATCCCGGCCACGACCGGGCTCGGCGCCCACGGCAGGCTGTGCGCGGCGGCCAGCGTCGCGGCGGCCAGGCCGGCGGCCCACGCGGTCACCAGGACGAGGTCGATGACGACATTCCACCCGCGCACGAGCAGCGGCAACGACCACGCGGCGACAGCCCAGACAAGCGCGATCAGCGGCACGCCGTGTCCGATCGCGCCGCCGACGATGCCGTCCAGGGCCGACCCCGAAGAGCCCTCCCAGACGCGGCGACCGGGCGCGCCGGGGACGTCTCCGAGCAGCAGGTTGTGGCGGGCGAGCGGCTCGGCAAGCGCGATCCACCACACGCCCAGCGCCCCGAGCGCCGCGCGGTGCGCGCCCGACCGCGCCTGTCCGGCGATCGCCGGCCATGCCAGTGCGCAGCCGACGACGGCCAGCAGCGGCGCCAGCAGCGGGAGCGCCCAGACGGCGCCGTCGCGCGGCAACACCAGCACGGTCGCGACGACGCCGGCCGCGAGCAGTACCGCGATCCCCGCCGACCCGTTCGTCGCGAGCCAGACGGCCAGGCAGCCGGCCACCGTCAGCGTGCCGGCTCGCGGCAGCAGCAGGACCAGCAGGGCGGCCGACGCGGCCGCCGGGATCAGCGCCGCTCCGCCGTCGGCGGGAGCACCGGCGCCGAGGCGTCCCAGAGCCGCTCCGGTCAGGGCCGCCATCAGGATCGCCGCCCCGGCCCGCGCGGCGAAGCCGACGCGCAGCGACGGCGGGGTCGCCGGTGCGGGGACCGGCTCGACGCCTGCGCGCGGGGTGCGGCGCCAGCGCGGCGCGCGCTGGTCGATCGCCGCGCGATCCTCGTCCCAGACGGGGTCGGCAGCGACGTCGCGGCCGACGTCGGCGAGCGACGATCGCAGCGCGTCGCGCAGCTCGCGGACGCTTCCACGGTCCTGCGGTTGTGGCCGCACGGCGTCGTCGATCGCGTCGACCAGCGCGGTCGGCAGATCGGGCCGCAGGCGCTCCAGCGACGGCAGGTGCGTGCCGACACGTCGCGCCGTCGCGCCGGCTCCCTGCGCGCGGACGGGGTTGCTGCCGCCGAGCGCCTCGTACAGCACGAGCCCGAGCGCGTAGAGGTCGGTCGCGCTCGTCACCTCGCCGCCGTCGGCCTGCTCGGGCGACATGGAGGCCAGCGTGCCGACGACGTCGCCGGTGCGCGTCATCGCGTCGTCGCCGGCCAGGTGCGCGACGCCGAAGTCCGTCAGCTTCGCCATCCCGGACTCGTCCTGCGGCACCCGCGGGACGATGATGTTGGCGGGCTTGATGTCGCGGTGCACGACGCCCCGCTCGTGCGCGTGCTCGAGCGCGCCGCACAGCGCCATCCCGATCCGGACGACATCGCGATCGCTCAGTGCATGCGCGCGCGTGAGGTCGTCGAGCGGCCGGCCGCGGACGAGCTCGGAGACCAGGTAGACCGCCTCCGGATCGCGGCGTGCCTCGTACAGGGCGACGATCGCGGGATGCGTCAGCCGCGCCGCCGCACGGGCCTCGCGCTCGGCGCGCGCGGCGATGCGCTCGTCGTGCAGCTCGATCCGCTTGACGGCGACCAGACGATCGAGCTCGGCGTCGTGGGCCAGCCAGACGACGCCGAACGCCCCGGCGCCCAGGCGCCGCTCGAGGCGGTAGCGGCCGAGCGCGAGCTGCGGCGTCCCGGCACCGGGCGGCGTCGGGTGCACACCGGCGAGCGGCATGGTCCTCGCGGTCTGGTCGGCGGTTCGCACCACGTCCCGGATTCGGCACCGCCACCCTCCCGTCCTGCGCCCGCGAGCAGGGTTAGCGCACCTGACGGCGAACTTGCAGGATGGCGACGTCCGCGCCGCCGGGTCATACTGCGCCCTTCCGCCCGGATGGGCAGGGAGTCCGCTGTGTCCTTTTTTGACGATGACGACGAGCCCACCCGGGTGTCGCCCCGGCCGCGCCGCGCCGCGCAGCCGCGTGAGCCTGCGCGCCCAGCCGGCGGCGCACCGCCCGATCGCCAGACCGCGCGGACGCGCCAGATCGCCGCGATCGCGCTCGGCATCCTGCTGCTGATCGTCATCATCCTGGGCATCAACGGTTGCATCGGCAGTCGCAACGACCGCAAGCTCAAGGACTACAACCGCGAGGTCACCGCGATCGCCGGCGACTCCGACTCGCAGGTCTCCAAGCCGTTCTTCCAGCTGCTGACCTCGGGTGCCACCGGCGGTCAGGACCTCAGCCTTCAGGTGAACCAGATCCGCCTCGCGGCGGCCGACGACGCCAAGCGCGCGAGGGACCTGAGCGTCCCCGGCTCGATGTCCGGCGCCCAGCAGGGGCTGGTGCTGGCGATGAACCTCCGTGCGCAGGCGTTCCGGCGCATCGCCGAGCGACTGACCACGGCCCAGGGCCGCGGCCAGCAGGCGGACAATGCGCGCAGCGACATCGCCGGTCAGATGAAGCTCCTGCTCGCCTCCGACGTCGTCTACGAGCAGCGCACCGTGCCGCTGATCAAGCAGGCGCTGGACGGCGCCGGCATCAAGGGCCAGGCCGTTCAGGGCAGCCGCGCGCTGCCCGCCTACAAGTGGCTGGCGCCGGCGACGATCACCGACGCGCTCAACGGCGGCGGCGGCTCGACGCCGACCAGCAACCCGACCGGCCCGCACGGCCACGGACTGCTGTCGACCTCCGTCGGGACGGTCGCGCTGACCGCGGGCGGCGCCGCGAACAAGGTGCCGCGTGCCGCATCGCTCCCGGTCACGGTGACCTTCCAGAACCAGGGCGGCAGCGACGAGCGCAACGTCACGGTCACCGCCAAGCTGACATCACCCGGCGGCGCGTCGACGGGCGCCGACAAGAAGGTGCTCGTGACCACGAAGGGCGCGAAGACCACGGTCACGATTCCGCTCACGAAGGTCCCGGCGGCCGGGACTGCCGCGCAACTCACCGTCCGCGTCAACCCCGTGCCGGGCGAGAAGAACACCGACAACAACCAGTCGACGTACACGATCCTGCTCGCCGGCTGAGCGCCGGACCTCGCGCGTCGGCGCGCCGCCCGTGCGCCGCCTATCCTGCGCGGCAGTGAGCGACCTGACCAGCACCGTCGGCATCGTGGCGCTCGCCGCGGCCGCAGCAGCGCTGATCGCGCTGATCGCGCTGGCGCTGATCTGGCGCCGGCTGCGACGCATGCAGGCCGATCAGCGGGTCGTCCTGGGCGATGAGCGCACCGACCTCGTCACGCACGCGGCGACGATCCAGCAGCGGTTCTCGTCGTTGCACGACTACGTCATCGAAGTGATCACGGCGGTCGGCGGCCGGATGGACGCGGTCGAGGCCCGGATGGACGGCGCGATCTCCCACCATGCGGTCGTCCGCTACGACGCCTACAACGAGATGTCCGGGCGCCAGTCGACGTCGATCGCGCTGCTCGACACCGAACGTTCCGGCGTCGTGCTGTCGTCGATCCACCATCGCGACCAGGCGCGGATCTACGTCAAGCAGGTCCGCGGCGGCATCGGGGCGATCGAGCTCTCACCCGAGGAGGCCGAGGCCGTGCGTGCCGCGATGGCGCGCGAGGTCCCGGACGCCGCGCCCCCGGCGGCGTGATGCGGATCGCCTTCCTCGGGCCCGCCGGCACGTTCAGCGCTCAGGCCGCCGCGGCACGCGCGACGAAGGCCGACGAGCTGCTGCCGCAGGCGACGATCCACGCCGTCGTCATGGCGGTCCACGACGGCGTGGCCGACCTGGGAGTCGTCCCGGTCGAGAACTCGATCGAGGGTTCGGTCAACGAGTCGCTGGACGCGGTCATCCACGATGCCCCCGGGCTCCGCGTCATCGGCGAGACCGTGCTGCCGGTCGCCTATTGCCTGATCGCACGGCCCGGCGTCGCCGTCGCGGACATCGAGGTCGTCGTCTCGCACCCGCAGTCGCTCGGCCAGTGCGCGCGATTCATCCGTGCACAGCTCCCGGACGCCGCAGTCCGCGCAGCGACCTCGACCGCTGAGGCGGTGCGCCAGGTCGTCGCGTCGCCACAGCCGTGGGGAGCACTCGGGACGCGCCATGCCGCCGGCCTCTATGACGGGGCGGTGCTCGCCGACGACGTCCAGGACGAGGACGGCAACGCGACGCGCTTCCTCTGGCTCGCCGGCACGAGCGTCACACATGCGGCCCCGCCCGCCGCCCGCTGGAAGAGCAGTGTCGTGTTCGCCGGGACGGGCGACGGCACGCCCGGCTGGCTCGTGCGCTGCCTGGCCGAGTTCGACGCGCGCTCGGTCAACCTGACGCGGATCGAGTCGCGCCCGGCCCGCCGCCGGCTCGGTCACTACCTGTTCCTGATCGACCTCGAGGGGCGCGCCGACGTCCCCGGCGCGGCGCGCGACGCGGTCGCCGCGCTGACGACGCACTGCACCGAGGTGCGGTTGCTCGGCGCGTACCCGGCCGCCGCCTGAACACCGCACGCCGGCATCCAGCGCCGGATCCGCAGGTACACTGATCGCGAGCGCCAATGGGAACGCTGACGCCAGCTCGCGCAGGGTCCGCGCCGGTTTCTGAGCACCGGCGGCGCGGACCTGGGTCCGGACCGGTGCTCGTGTTGAACGCGACCTACGAGCCGATCAACGTCTGCTCCGTGCGGCGCGCGGCGGTCCTGCTGCTCAAGGACAAGGCCGAGGTCGTCGAGCGCGCGTCCTGGTCACTGCGCTCCGAGCACACCTCGATGCCGCGTCCGGTCGTGATTCGCCTGCTCAGCTACGTCAGGGTCCCGCGCGATCCGCAGAAGCGCCGGATCACCCGGCGCGCCGTGTTCGCACGTGACGGCTGGGCGTGTCAGTACTGCGGCACGACCGGGACGCTGACGGTCGATCACGTCATTCCGCGGTCCAAGGGCGGCGACTCCAGCTGGGAGAACATCGTCGCCTCGTGCGCGCCATGCAACCGGCGCAAGGGCGATCGGCTCCCGGCCCAGGCGGGCATGCACCCGCGCCGGCGCCCGTCCGCCCCCAACGCGCACATCTTCATCGCCGTCGCCGCGCCGCGGATCCCCAAGGCCTGGCACACCTGGCTTCCGGGCGCAGCCGGCCTCGCCGCCGCCGGCGAAGCCGCATAGACCTGGGGTCGTCGACCCAGAACACTCGTCCAGCGGGACTCACCAGACGCCGCCAAACGGACGATCCATGCAGCTGAACGGCGATCCTGGGAGGGATCTGATGCTGCGCAGGCTGCGGGACGACGAAACGGGCTTCACCTTGATCGAGCTGCTGGTGGTGATCCTCATCATCGGGATCCTCGCTGCGATCGCGCTGCCGACGTTCCTCGGCCAGCAGCGCAAGGGCCAGGACGCGTCCGCCAAGTCGGACGCACGCAACCTCGTCTCGCAGGTCGAGTCGTGCTTCGCCGACACGCAGACCTACCTCGCGTGCGATTCGGCGGCCGAACTCGGCTCGACCGGCCTGAGTTACGGGACGGGCGCCGGGCAGGTTGAGGTCGACGTGTCGAGCAGCGGCGCCTTCGGCGTCGCGGGCCACTCGCGAAGCGGGGCTGACTTCTACATCGACCGGCTGAGCTCGGGCGCGGGCTACGTGCGCACGTGCAACCCGCACGGCGTCGGCGGCTGCAAGTCCGTCGCCGACGGCAACGGCAACTACTGGTAGCGCGCCGCGCCCGGACGTCGGGCGAACTTGACGGGGTGTCAAGATTCGGCGATGCTCGCGCGATGGCTCCCCAGACCACGCAGCTCACCGACCTCCGTGTCGCCGACCGCGAGCACTGGGAGGACGGCCCGCCGCAGGACCTGTTTGCGCAGCTGCGCAGCGGCTGTCCGGTCCACTGGAGCTCGCGCATCGAGGAGTTCCCGGACGAGGATGGCTTCTGGTCGGTGACGACCGCTGACGACGTCCTCGCGGTCAGCCGCGACTGGAAGACCTACTCGTCCGAACGCGGCGGCTTCACCGCCCTGAAGAACGCGATCCTCCCGCTGGAACTTCAGCAGGCGATGTTCATCGGGATGGATCCGCCCAAGCACGATCGCGTCAAGGCACTGTTCCAGCGCGGCTTCACGCCGAAGCGGATCGCCGAGCACGAGGACGCGATCCGCGCGATCACGCGCGAGGTCCTCGACCAGCTCGAGGGCCGCGAGACCTGCGACCTCGTCGAGGAGGTCGCACAGCCGGTCGTCGCGCGGGTGATCGCCAGCTTCATGGGCCTGCCCCCCGGTGATGATGTCCTCTGGGCCGGGCTGATGAGCACGATCCTCGGGGCCGGCGATCCCGACCGGACTCCGGAGGGCACGCAGATCGTCATGGAGCGCGACGTGCCGGAGGTCTTCCGCCGCTGCGGCGAGCTGATCGCCGACCGCCGCGCGAACCCGACCGACGACCTGACCAGCGTCCTCGTCCACGCCGAGATCGACGGCGAGCGGCTCGAGGAGCACGAGATCGTGATGGGCTTCTTCCTGCTGATGGCGGCCGGCAACGACAGCACCAAGGCGACGTACTGCAGCGGGATGCGGTCGCTGCTGGAGCACGCTGACCAGCGCAAGCTGGTGCTCGACGATCCGTCGCTGATCCCCGACGCGGTCGAGGAGGCGCTGCGGATGTTCCCGGCGTTCGCCCATTTCGCTCGCACGGCGACGACGGACACCGAGCTCCACGGTCAGACGATTCGCGAAGGCGAGAAGGTCGTGCTCTGGTACGTCAGCTCCAACCGCGACGAGTCCCGCTACGACGATCCCGATCGTTTCGACCTGACCCGCCGGGCGGAGCATCAGGCGTTCGGCGCCGGCGGGCGGCACTTCTGCCTGGGAACCGCGCTCGCGCGACTGGAACTGCGAATCCTGATGGAGGAGACGCTCGCCCGCTATCCGCGGATGGAGATCGACGGGCGACCGGAGTACGTCGTCTCGCCGTTTGCGAATCAGCTCAAGGTCCTGCCGGTCCGGCTCAACGCCTGATCTGCCAGCGGCGCCCTGAGAACGAGCCAGGGCGCCGGGTTCGACTGCCCCGGCGCCCTGGTACGGCAACAACTGGATTCAATCGGACCATCCCGGTCCGCTCCGCAATGGGAGCGATGCCGAAGGGACGAGCTCGGCAGATGGTTCCGACGGTGTCCCGGCGTGGATTCCGCAGCGCGGGTCCAGCCTCACCGCATCAGCGGCCGGGCACCTCCAGGGTCCCGTAAGGACTCGAACTTGAAATACGGACCACCTCCTCTCTCTGGTCCGCGGAATGTACCACCGGCGGCGGGCGATCTCAGCCGGCGGCGTTACTCGCCGTCGTCGGGCAGCGCGGTCAACTCCAGATCGTCATCGTCGGGCGCCTCGTCGGCCTCGTCATCCGCGGTCACGTACGCGGCGTCCATCGGGCGGGCGGCGCCGAGTCCGGCGACCTCGGCCAGCGGCGTGTCGTCGTCCTCGCCGGTGTCCGTGCCGATCGCGACGGCGCTGACGATGTCGTCCTCGCGGATGTTCATCACCCGGACGCCCTGCGCTGCGCGGCCGTAGCGATTGATGCCGTCGGCGGCCGTCCGCTGGACCATGCCGTCCCGCGAGATGAAGACGAGCCCGTCATGGTCGCGCACGACCAGCGCGCCCGCCAGCGCGCCCTTGGTTTCGGTCAGCGCGATCGTCTTGACGCCCTTCGCGCCGCGGTGTGTCTTGCGGTACTCGCGCACGAGCGTCCGCTTGCCGTAGCCGTTGTCGGTCACGACCAGCAGGTCCATGTCGTCGCGGGCGATGTCCATCGCGATCACCTCGCCGCCCTTGCCGACGTCCATGCCGCGCACGCCGGTCGTGTCGCGGCCCATCGAGCGCGCGTCGGACTCGGCGAAGCGGACGGCCAGGCCGGCCTTGGAGACCATGATCACCTCGTCCAGCGGATCGACGGCGCGGACCGCCAGCAGCTCGTCGTCGTCGAGGATGTTGATCGCGATGATGCCGTCGGCCTTGATCGGCGTGTTGTACTTCTGCAGCTCGGTCTTCTTGACCGTCCCGTTGCGCGTGGCAAAGACGAGGTACTGCGTCTCGCTGAAGTCGCGGGTCGAGACCACGGCCTGGATCCGCTCGCCCTCACGCAGCGGCAGCACGTTGACGAGCGCTCGGCCCTTGGCCGTGCGCGAGGCCTCCGGAAGCTCGTAGACCTTTGAGCGGTAGACCTTGCCGCGGTTGGAGAAGAACAGCAGGAAGTCGTGCGACGAGCAGACGAACAGGTGCTCGATGAAGTCGCCGTCCTTCATGTCCATTCCGGTCACGCCGCGACCGCCGCGCTGCTGCTGGCGGTACGTCGCGAGCGGCAGCGACTTGATGTAGCCGGTCTGCGTGATCGTGATGACCATCTGCTGGTCGGCGATCAGGTCCTCGATGTCGATCTCGTCCTCGGAGTGCGTGATCTCCGTGCGGCGCTCGTCGGCGAACCGGTCGGCGATCTCGTTGAGCTCCTCCTTGATCAGCGCCAGCACGGCGGCCTCGTCGCCGAGCAGTTCGCGCAGCTCGCGGATGCGCTCCCTCACGTCGGCGTGCTCGCTCTTGATCGCGTCGGACTCCAGCGCGGTCAGCTGTGCGAGGCGCAGGTCGAGGATCGCCGTCGCCTGGATCACGCTGAGGCCAAAGCCGGCGACAAGCTCGCCGCGCGCCGCTTCGCGATCCTTGGATGCACGGATCAGGGCGATGATCGCGTCGAGGTTGTCGAGCGCGATCAGCAGACCCTCGAGGACGTGGGCGCGGGCCTCCTTCAGGCCCAGCTCGTGCTTGGCGCGGCGCACGACGACCTCGCGCTGATGGGCGACGTAGGCGCTGATCACCGAGCGGAGCGACAGCGTCTTCGGCACGCCGTCGACGAGCGCGACCATGTTGACGCCGAACGTCGACTGCATCGAGGTGTGCTTGTAGAGCTGGTTCAGCACGACCTGCGGCAGCGCGTCGCGCTTGAGCTCGATCACCAGCCGCATGCCGTTGCGGTCCGACTCGTCCCGCAGGTCGGTGATGTCCGTGATCTTCTTGTCGTGGACGAGGTCGGCGATCTTGGTGATCAGGCCGCCGTCGCCGCCCTTCTTCACCATGAACGGCAGCTCGGTGACGACGAGCGCCTCCTTGCCCTGGCCGATCGGCTCGATGTGCGCGCGAGCGCGAACGCGAACGCGGCCACGACCGGTCTCGTACGCGTCACGAATCCCGTTGCGCCCGAGGATCACACCGCCCGTCGGGAAGTCCGGGCCCTGGACGTGCGCCATCAGCCCCTCGGTCGTGATCGTCGGGTCGTCGATGAAGGCGATGACCGCGTCGCTGACCTCGCGCAGATTGTGCGGCGGGATGTTCGTCGCCATGCCGACGGCGATGCCGGTCGCCCCGTTGACGAGCAGGTTCGGGAACCGCGCGGGCAGCACCAGCGGCTCCTGCTTGCGCCCGTCGTAGTTCGGCCCGAAGTCGACCGTGTCCATGTCGAGATCGCGCAGCATCTCCATGGCCAGGCGCGTCAGGCGCGCCTCGGTGTAGCGCATCGCAGCTGCCGGGTCGTCGTCGATCGAGCCGAAGTTGCCCTGGCCGTCGACGAGCTCGTGGCGCATCGAGAAGTCCTGCGCGAGGCGCACGAGGGCGTCGTAGATCGCCGAATCACCATGCGGGTGGTAGTTGCCCATCACCTCGCCGACGATGCGCGCGCTCTTGGCGTACGCGCGGGTCGGGCCGATGCCAAGTTCCGACATCCCGAACAGGACGCGCCGGTGGACCGGCTTCAGCCCGTCGCGCACGTCGGGCAGCGCGCGACCGACGATGACCGACATCGCGTAGTCCAGGTACGCGGTCTTCATCTCGTCCTCGAGCGCGCGCGGCTCGAAGCGGTCGTTCAGGACATCGGCGGAGGACATTCAGCGATCCTTCGTGGCGGCGGGGGGACGGGTCTGCGGCATGTCAGACGTCGAGGTTGACGACGTCGCGGGCGTTGTCCTCGATGAAGTTGCGGCGCGGCTCGACGACGTCGCCCATCAGCATCGAGAAGATCTGGTCGGCGGCGGTCGCGTCCTCGATCGTCACCTTCTGGAGCGTCCGCGTCGCCGGATCCATCGTCGTCTCGCGCAACTGCTCGGGGTTCATCTCACCGAGGCCCTTGAAGCGGTTCATCGTGACGCCCTTGGAGGCGACGCCGAGCACCGCGGTCCGCAGGTCCTCGAACGACGCGGCGGCGTCGGTGCGGTCGCCCAGTGCGACGGTGAACGGCGGGTCGCCGGCAAGCTTGACGAGGTCCTGGTGGACCTTCAGGAAGCTGCGGTACT
>JBBRFO010000095.1:0-10385 GCA_038224135.1 Solirubrobacterales bacterium | reverse complement strand
CGTCGTCGCCGAGCTGGGCTCGAGCGCCCTGTTCGGGGCGCGCTTTCGCGAGAACGCCGGCCGTGCGCTGCTGATCCCGCGGGCCCGGCCGGGCAAGCGCACCCCGCTGTGGCAGCAGCGGCTGAAGTCCCAGACCCTGCTGGAGGTCGCCAAACAGTACGGGGACTTCCCGATCATCCTGGAGACCTACCGCGAGTGCCTGCGCGACGTGCTCGACGTGCCCGGGTTGATCGACCTGCTGACCAAGTTGCACCGCCGCGAGCTCAGCCTCGTTGAGGTCGAGACACCGACCGCGTCGCCGTTCGCGTCCTCGCTGCTGTTCGACTACGTCGCCACCTACATGTACGAGGGCGACACGCCCAACGCCGAGCGCCGTGCGGCCGCGCTCAGCCTGGACCGCGACCTGCTGCGCGAGCTGCTCGGCCAGGACGAGCTGCGCGACCTGATCGACGCCGGCGCCCTGGACTCGGTCGAGGCCGACCTGCAGTGCCGTTCGGAGCTGACCCGGGCCAACAACCGTGACGGGCTGCTCGACGTCCTGCGCCGGGTCGGCGACCTCAGCCTCGCCGAGGTCGCCCAACGTGTGCTGCCGGGGTCAGACCCGGAAGCGATGCTCGAGGGCCTGCGCGGCGAGCGGCGGGCCGCACGAGTGCGGATCAACGGCGAGGAGCGCTGGATCGACGCCGCCGACGCCGGGCTCTATCGCGACGCGCTGGGCGTCGTCCCGCCCGGCGGCCTGCCGGACGCGTTTCTGGAGGCGGTCGAGCGTCCGCTCCAGGAGCTGGTCCGCCGCTGGGCGCGAACCCACGGGCCGTTCACGACCGCCGAGCTGCGCGCGCGCTACGACGTCGATCCGACGAGCGCGCTCGAGGCGCTGGAGGTCGCCGGGACACTCGTCCGCGGCGAGCTGCGCCCCGGCGGAACGGAGCGGGAATGGTGTGACGTCGACGTCCTGCGACGGATCCGGCGTGCGTCGCTTGCCGTCCTGCGCGACGAGATCGAGGCCGTCGACCAGCGTGCGCTCGGCGCCTTCCTGCCGGGCTGGCAAGGGGTCGATCGTCACCCGCCCGCCGGCGCCGGCATCGACCGGCTGCGCGAGGCGCTCGTGCCACTCCAAGGACTTGCGCTGCCGGTCGACGTCTGGGAGCGAGACGTCCTGCCGCGGCGGATCGGCGCGTACTCGACCACGTGGCTGGATCAGCTCTGTGCCAGTGGCGAGGTCGTCTGGGTCGGCGCCGGTGCGCTGGGCCGCAACGCGGGTCGGGTCGCGCTGTACTTCCGCGACGACGCGGCGCTGATCGGACGAGCGGGTGTCCGCGGACCGGCCCCAGAGCCTCACGCCGGACCGGTCCACGACGCGTTGCGCGCGCAGCTCGCAGGCTTCCCGTGCTTCTTCACCGACCTGCTCGCCGAGCTGCCGTTCGCCCCGGCGGAGCTGCAGGAGGCGCTGTGGGATCTCGCCTGGTCCGGCGAGGTCACCAACGACGCCTGGGCGCCGCTGCGCGCGCCGAAGCTGACGCTCGCCCGGGCCCAGCGCAACGCCGAGCGCGCGCGTCCGTCGGCACGGAGGTTCGGCGCGCGCCGCGCGGCCGGTGGCCAGCAGGTCCAGGGCCGCTGGGCGCTCGCCGCGCCGCTGTTCGAGCCGTTGCCGGAGCCCGGCACGCAGCGCCGGACGGTGGCTGAACTGCTGCTCGAGCGCTACGGCGTCCTGACGCGCGAGCAGGTCCTCGCCGAGGCGGTCCCCGGCGGCTTCTCGGCCCTGTACAGCGCACTGTCGGACCTCGAGACGCTCGGCGTCTGCCGCCGCGGCTACTTCGTCGAAGGTCTCGGCGGCGCGCAGTTCGCGCTGCCCGGCGCGGTCGAGCGCCTGCGGGCGGCGCGCTCGCGCGAGGACGCCGCCGGCAGCGGCGATCCGCCGATCGTGCTCGCGGCGACCGATCCGGCGCAGCCGTACGGGGCCGCGCTGCGCTGGCCGACCCGCGCCGAGGACCAGGACGCCGGTGCCGGCGCGCGCCGCCCACAGCGCGTCGCCGGCGCGTACGTCGTGCTGACCGGCGGCGAACCGCTGCTGTACGTCGAGCGCGGCGGGCGCGGCATCAGCCTGCTGGTCGATTCCGGCGATGCGCGCGTGCCGGCGGCGTTCGCCGCACTCGCCGCGTTCGGCACCGACGGGCGCCACCGGCTGAAGCTCGGCCTCGAGCGGGTCGACGGCGAGCCGGTCGTCGGCTCGCCGTGGGAGCAGCTGCTCGTCGACGCCGGCTTCCGCGCGGGGCCGCGCAAACTGACGCTCAGCGCCTAGCCGCTGCAACTTCAGCGCCGCGGATACGTTCAGCAGACATGGGCCGTCCCCGCGTCGTCGCCATGCTGCTCGCAGCGTCACTCCTCGTGCCCGCCGCGGCGCCGGCCGCAGCCACGGGGGTCTACGGCCCGGCGATCCCGCTCGCCAACCCCCAGGGCGGGGTGTCCGACCTTTCGGCGCAGTGGACCTCGAGCCCGGCCGACAGCTTCGTCGTCAGCTGGTACGCACAGGGATTCCCGGGCAACGACGGGTACCTCCTCGGCGCGCGCGGACCGTTCGCGGCGGGCGTCATCCCAACGACGCTGCTGGGCCCCGAGCCGCAGGCCACGGCCTTCGCGGGGCTGGACCCGGCGGTCGGGTACCGCGCCACCGGCGCCGTCGTGGTCGCGGCCCCGATCGGCACACAGCCCGGTGCACGGCTCGGCACGACGGCAGGCTCGATCGCGGCGCCGCTGCCCGCCGCGCGGCCGGCGACCGTCGCCGGCACCGTCCGGTCCGCGGTCCTCGGCATGCGCGCAGACGGCGGCGCCGTCATCGCCGCCGCGACGTGCTCGACCCCGAGCTGCGGCCGGCGAACTGTCGCTCTCGTCACGCGGTCCGACACGGGTCAGGTCAGCCGACCCGTGACGATCACCGGCGGCGGCGTGGCACGGCCTGTCGTCATCGCCGTCAATGCCCGCGGTGACGCCTTCGTCGCCTGGGTCCGCGCGAACCGTGTCGAGGGACGCCTGCGCACGGCCGGCGGCTCGGTCGGCCCGATCGCGAGCCTCGGCGCCGCTGAGAACAGCTTTGCGCCGATCGCGCTGACGATCTCCGCCCACCGCCGCGTCGTCGTCGCATGGGAGAACCAGATCGTCCACGAGGGCAGTGTCGTCTCGTCCGACTCAACCTTCTCCGTCGCCGTCTCCATGGACGGACGCGCGTTCGCCCGCCCGCAGGTGCTCGAGACGCAGACCGACCGGGTGCGGACCCCGGGTCCCGCGGTGGTCGCGACGCAGGGCAGCGACGGCGCGACGTGGGTCGGCTGGACGGGCCGGACGGCGGGACGCTTCGTCGTCCACGCGGCCCGGATCAATTCCGGCGGCAACGGCAGCGGCGTCCAGACCCCGTCGACCACGACCACCGCCGACGCGGCAGTCAGCGACATCTCCGGCGGCGAGCGCCACAGCCTCGCGATCGTCTGGGTCGAGACCCCGATCGGCGAGCTCGTCCAGGACTCGGTGGTGATGGCGTCGGTGCAGCGCTCCGAGTACGCCCCATGGAGTACGCCCGAGACGGTGGATGCGGCGACGGGCGTCTTCCGGGACGAGCAGTTCCCGGTCGTGTCGATCCAGCCGGGAACCCGGACGGCGCTGTTCGCGTGGACCAGGGACGACACTGGCGACGCCGCGCAGGATGAGCACCCGGCGGTCCGGACGCGGACGATCCCGTAGGCCGCGAACGGCGCCCGGCGTTCAGCCTGCCGGGTGCGCCTTGGCCCAGCGGATGATCGTGCCCGTGCCGCTGACGACCTCGCCGTCGTCGAGCACGACGATCGGCACGTCCTTCTGGCCCGACAGCCGCTCGACCTCGGCGCGCACATCTCCGCGCCGCGTCCAGGGCATCAGCTTGTAGCCACCGACCGGGACGATCTCCGGCTCGTGGCCGGCCTCCTTCAGCGCCTTCGCAGCGCGACCGCACGGATGGCCGAGGCCGGCGCCGTGATCGCCTTGTCCACACGTGAAGAGTTTCATGGCGCGAAGCCTACGCCTCCTTCTTGCCGGGGTTGAACATCCCGGTCGGGTCAAGTGCCGCCTTGACCGCCCGATGCGCGGCGACCGCCGCCGGTGGCCACTGATCGCGCAGGCGACCGCGTTTGACGATGCCGATGCCGTGCTCGCCGCTGATCGTCCCGCCGAGCTCGATCGCCAGCGACAGGATGTCGTCGGCTGCCCGCCAGGCGCGGGCGAGCTCGCCGGCGTCGGCCGGGTCGAGCAGCAGCGTCGCGTGCAGATTGCCGTCGCCGCCGTGCCCCCAGGAGCACGCCTCGAGGCCGTGCTCGAGCCCGATCTCGACGACCCGCTCGAGCGCTTCGGCGAGCCGGTCGACCGGCACCGCGATGTCCTCCGACAGCTTGCCGCCGCGCGGCCCGGCGACGGCCAGCCCGATCCCGTCGCGCCAGCGCCACAGCGCGGCCGGATCGCCCGGGACGATCGGCCCGCCGATCGCATCGGGCGCCAGCGCCTCGGCCAGCGCGTCACGGTCGGCGGCCGACGTGTCGGCCTCGGTCAGCACCAGCAGCTGCGCACCGTCGGGCACCATCCCCGGGAAGCCGGCACCGGCCGCGCGCAGCGTCCCGCCGTCGAGCACCTCGATGACCGACGGGATCGGCCCCGTGGCCATCAGCCGCGTGACGGCCTCGGCCCCGGCCCCGAGCTCCGCGTAGAACGCAGCGACCGGCAGCGCCATCGCCGGCGCGGGCATCAGCCGCAGCCAGGCCGAGGTGACGATGCCGAGCGTGCCCTCGGACCCGACGAGCAGCCCGCGCAGGTCGTATCCGGCGACGTCCTTGCGCACCGAGCCGCCGACGCGCAGCAGCTCGCCGGGCGCCATGACGGCCTCCAGCCCCGTCACCCAGGCGCCCGTGACGCCGTACTTGAAGCAGTGCGGGCCGCCGGCGTTCGTCGCGATGTTGCCGCCGATCTGCGACTGCTCGGCGGCCCCCGGATCGGGCGGGAAGCACAGCCCGTTCTCGCGCGCGAGACGCCGTACGGTCGCGGTGGTGACACCCGCGTCGACCCGCATCCGCCACTGCAGCGGATCGAGCGCGCGGATGCGATCCAGCCGATCGAGCGCGACGACCACGCCGTTTCCCTGCGGGACCGCGCCGCCGGCCCAGCCCGTCCCGCCGCCGCGCGGGATCACGGCGACGCCACGCGCGTGGCACCACGCCACCACTGCCGCGACCTGCTCGGCATCGGCCGGGCGCACGACGGCATCGGCGACGCCGGTCACGGCGCCGAGCGCCGTCTGATCGCTCGTGAACCGCGGATCGTCACCGGGCAGGACGTACGCGTCGCCGACGATGCGGGCCAGATCGCGCTGCACGACGCGAGCGTACCCTCGAAGGCGATGCCCGAGGGCGACACGATCCACCACGCCGCCGCCCGGATCCGCCCGGTGCTTGCGGGCCAGATCCCGGACGAGATCCGCACGCCGCACCCGCGGTTCGGACGCGACCGCTGGCCTGAGCGCCTCGCCGGTCGCGCCGTCCGCTCGGTCGACGCGATCGGCAAGCACCTGTTCCTGCGGTTCGAGGGCGGGTTGACGATCCATTCACACCTGCGGATGAGCGGCGCCTGGGCCGTCCACGACGCCGGCGCGCCGTGGCGTCGCAGCCCGCGCCGCGCCTGGCTGGTGATCAGCCGCGGCGGCCGCGAGGTGATCCAGTTCGACGGCCCCGTCCTCGAGTTGCTGACCGATGCGCGCGCCCGCAACGATCCGCGCATCGCGGGTCTGGGACCCGACATCCTCGCGCCCGACCTCGACACCGACGCGATCCTTCGCCGCCTGCGCCAGGACGACCCGACACGCCCCGTCGGCGACGCGCTGCTGGATCAGCGCAGCGTCGCCGGCATCGGCAACATGTGGAAGTGCGAGGCGTGCTGGTCGGCGCAGGTCGATCCGTGGCGCCCGACCGGCCGCACGAGCGACGCCGAGTTGCGGGCGATGCTCGGCGACGTCCGCCCGCGGATGCAGGCCTCGGCACGCGGCGGCATGGGCGCGCGCGACGTCCGCGTCTACGACCGTGCAGGTCGTCCGTGCCCACGCTGCGGCGCGCGAATCGCCGTGCGCGGGCAGGGAGACGGCAATCGCCCGACGTATTGGTGTCCTGGATGTCAGACCTGAACGCCATGCCCGAGCCTCGCGTGCGCGTCAAGCGCGTCGGGCACAAGGGCGCCCATCACCTCGCGCACGGCAACACGCTGGAGAGCTTCGACGCCGCCCTCGCCCACGGCGTCGACATGATCGAGTTCGACGTCCTTCCCGAGCGGCTCGACGGCAGTGGCGGGCTGCTGCTGGCCCACGACTACGGCGACGCGTCCGCGCGGACGCCGGCGACCCTCGACGAGGGCCTCGCACACCTCGCCGGGCCGCGCTTCGCCGGCGTCGAGCTCGACGTCGACCTGAAGCTGGCCGGGTACGAAGCCCGCACGATCGACGGGCTTCGCGCGCACGGACTGGCCGAGCGGACACTGATCTCGACGATGGAGCCCGAGTCGCTGCGCGTGATTCGTGAGCTCGCCCCCGACATCCGGCTGGGCTGGTCGTTCCCGCGCGTGCGGCGCGACTACACCCAGCACCCGATCTACCGCTGGCCCGCGTACGGGCTCGTCGCCTGGGGCCGCGTGCGACTGCCGAGCATGGCCGCATCCGCGATCCGCGACGGCCGCGTCGATGCGCTGATGGCCCACTGGGCATTCGTCACCGCGCGGCTCGCCGACGCCGTGCGCGACGCCGGCGGCGAACTGTACGTCTGGACCGTCGACGACGCAGCACGGATCGCCGCGCTGGAACGCCTCGGCGTCGCCGGGATCATCACGAACGATCCGCGGCTGTTCGGCCCGCCTGCCGCGGCCTGAGCACGCGCGGGCGCCCCGCTAGGGTTGCCTGATGCCGACGGGCACCGCCGACGTCGCCGCACTGCTCGCCAAGGTCCCGACGTTCGAGACCCTCGCGGAGCACGACCTGCTCGAGGTCGCGAAGGTCGCCGTCCCGCGCAGCTTCGACGCGCACGAGGTGATCTTCCGCGAGGGCGACACCAGCGACACGTGCTACGTGGTGCACACCGGCACGGTCCGCGCGATGCGCGGCCATCCCGATGGCCGCTCGATCACGCTGGCACAGTTCGGCGCCGGCGACATCTTCGGTGAGCTGGCGATGTTCGACGACGAGCGCCGCTCGGCCAGCGTCGAGACCGTCGAGGCGACGGAGGTCATCGGCATCCTCGGCACCGACATGCGACGGCTGATGCGCGAGCATCCGGACATCGCGGTCAAGCTCGTGATCTCGCTCGGGCGCAGACTGCGTGAGACCAACGAGCGCCTCTCCCGGCAGTCGTTCCAAACCGTCCAGAGCCGGGTCGCGGTCGTGCTGCGCGACCTCGTGACGCAGGCCCAGGCCGGCGGCGCCGGCGAGACGAGCGTGCTGATCACCGCCACACAGGCCGAGATCGCCCAGCTGGCGGGATCCTCGCGCGAGTCGGCGAGCCGCTTCCTGGCGACGCTCGAGCGGGCGAGCGTCATCACCCAGGGCCGCGGGCGCATCGTGGTCCACGATCCAGCAGCGCTCGACGGCTTCATCTATTGATGGCCGCGCGCGGCGCAGGACGACCGGAGCGCGAGTTCTCGGCCGGTGGCGTCGTCGTCCGGGAGCGCGACGGCGGCTGGGACTGCGTCGTGATCGTTCCCTCGCGCCGCTCGGCCCGTGGCCAGGCGCTGCTGACGCTGCCCAAGGGCCATCCCGACGGCGACGAGACGGCCGAGCTGGCGGCACTGCGCGAGGTGCGCGAGGAGACCGGCGTCGAGGCGACCGTCGATCGCGAGCTCGGCGACGTGCGCTACTGGTATCAGCGCGACGGACGGCGGATCGCCAAGCGCGTCCAGTTCTTCCTGCTGCGCTGGGAGTCCGGCGACCCGGAGGTGCACGAGGACTTCGAGGTCGACCTCGCGCGCTGGATCGACCTCGTACAGGCGGCGACCGAGCTCAGCCATCGCGGCGAGCGGGACATGGCCGCCCGTGCCCTGTCGGTGCTGGAGGCCGACCGCTAGGGTCCGGGGCGCGATGCAGGTCCTGAACTTCTACTCCACGATCTTCGCCGACCAGCTCCGTCGTGGCCGCAAGACCGCCACGATCCGCGTCGGCGACAAATCCCACAAGTACCGCAAGAACCAGGCGGTCCTCGTGACGATCGGGTATCAGTTCTCGCCGCGCGAGAAGATCTTCGAAGCGGTGATCGACGCTGTCGAGGTCAAGCGCGTCCGCGACCTCTCCCCGCGCGACATCGAGCACGACAACCCCGAGTTCCGCCGCCACGACGAGCTGATCCACTTCCTCGAGCAGATCTATGGGCGGCCGGTCACGATGGACGACATCGTCACCGTCGTGCGCTTCTCGCAGATCGTCGAGAACCCGCCGAGCTTCACCGACGTGAAGCTCGGAATCGGCGGGGCCCAGAACTAGCGTTTCGCGGATCTCGCGGCGCCTCGCGGCACCCGATCTTCCGCTCGATCGTCGCCGCGGGGGGGATGGCGGCGGGCCGGTGCTACCCGAGCCCCGGGGGCGCGACGGAGGTGCCGGGCGCAGGAGGCTGATACAGCGGGGCATCGGGCGCTTCGAAGGGCGTGAGGCTGTCGGCGGAGACGACGCGTGCGGGCGTGCTCTCGCGGCCCAGCAGATGGCCGCCGATGCCGATCAGCACGCCGCCGGCGAGCCCGACGCCGAGGCCGTAGCGCAGTGCCGGCGCGTCGACGAAGCCCGGCAGGTCGCCGAACGGGCGCCGCAGGACATGGAAGCCGACGATGGCGACGGCGATCAGGCCGAGGCCAGCGAGCGCCTGGGCGCGCGGCCCGTCGTCGATCTGGACGACGCCGAGGCCACGCGTCAGCAGCAGGACGACCAGGCCGACGATCACGGCCAACGCGATGTCGCCGCCCTTCATCGCCTGCCAGCCCGTCGCGGCGATCTTGTCCGGGATCGCCGTCGCCAGGCCGGCGACGAGCGCGTTGACCGCGCCGCCGATGCCCTGCGCCGGCGGCGTCGCGCCGGTCGTCGTCTGCGCGCCGCCGAGGCTGCCGAGAGCGTTGCGGAAGGCCTGCGGGAAGGTGATCTGGTACCAGGGCAGCCACAACGACGTCAGCAGCAACGCTGTCCCCGCCCAGCTCAGCTTGGCGCCCAGAGACGTCCGAGAATCGGTCATCCGGGCGTATCGGCGCGCAGTACCACCGTCGGCCTGCGACGGGCGCCGGCAGTGGACAGATGTTCGTTCACAGCCCCGATCGAACCAGTCGCTATGATCGCCCCACGCGTTGGCACTCTCTGGTGCAGAGTGCCAGTCTGACTCGCGAAGCACCGTTTCAAGCCCCACCAACCCCCGTTTTCGGAGGCCACACGAATGAAGCTGAAGCCCCTGGGCGATCGTTTGATCGTCCGCGCGGTCGACGAGGAGGAGACGACGGCCAGCGGCCTCGTCCTCCCCGACACCGCCAAGGAGAAGCCGCAGAAGGGCGAGGTCCTCGCCGTCGGCGAGGGCGCCCGCAATGACGCCGGCGACCGCATCAAGCCGGATGTCGAGAAGGGTGATCACGTCCTGTACAGCAAGTACGGCGGCACCGAGATCAAGGTCGACGGCGAAGAGCTGCTGGTGCTCCGCGAGTCCGACGTTCTTGCCATCGTCGAGAAGTAGGAGAACCACATGGCTCATAAGGAACTGAAGTACGGCGCCGAGGCGCGCAAGGCCCTCGAGGCCGGCGTCGACGCCGTCGCCAACGCCGTCAAGGTGACGCTCGGCCCGAAGGGTCGCTACGTCGTCATCGACAAGAAGTTCGGCGCTCCGACGATCACGAACGACGGCGTCACCATCGCCCGTGAGATCGAGGTCGAGGATCCGTTCGAGAACCAGGGCGCGCAGCTCGTCAAGGAGGTCGCCACCGCGACCAACGACGTCGCCGGTGACGGCACCACGACGGCCACCGTGCTCGCCCAGGCGATCGTCCGCCAGGGCCTGAAGAACGTCACGGCCGGCGCCAACCCGCTCGGCCTCAAGCGCGGCATCGAGAAGGCCGTCGACCAGATCGTCGAGGGCATCGCGAAGCAGGCCAAGGAGGTCTCCGACAAGGAGCAGATCGCGCGTGTCGCGACCATCTCCGCCGGAGACGAGGAGATCGGCGACGTCATCGCCGATGCGATCGAGAAGGTCGGCAAGGACGGCGTCGTGAACGTCGAGGAGGGCCAGACGTTCGGCATGGACCTCGAGTTCACCGAGGGCATGCAGTTCGACAAGGGCTACATCTCGCCGTACATGGTCACCGACCAGGACCGCATGGAG
>JBBRFO010000094.1:0-10466 GCA_038224135.1 Solirubrobacterales bacterium | reverse complement strand
GTCTGCGCCCGCGTTCCGGCATAGACGATCGCCGGGCGCGCTGCCGGCTCGCGCAGCGCCGCCGCCAGCTGTGAGCGCGTGTCGGCGGCCGACCGCGAGGGCGCGACGGCGAAGCTCAGGTTCGGCCGGTCGAAGCCGGTCGTGACCTTGACCGGATCGCGCAGGCCGAGCCGCGTGACGATGTCGGCCGCGACCTGCGGCGTCGCCGTCGCGGTCGACGCGACCAGCGAGGACGCGCCGAGCCAGCGCGCCGCGTCTCCGAGGCGGAAGTAGTCCGGGCGGAAGTCATGCCCCCACTGCGAGACGCAGTGCGCCTCGTCGACGACGAACAGGCCGATCGGCACGTCCTTGATCGCCTGCAGGAAGCCGGGCGAGGAGAACCGCTCAGGCGCGACATACAGCAGCCGCAGCGACCCGTCGCGTGCGCGGTCCATGACGGCGCGGTTGGTCTCCTGATCCTGCTGGGCGTTGATCAGCGCGACCGCCGGGCCGACGCGCCGGGCCAGCGACTCGACCTGGTCCTGCATCAGCGAGACGAGCGGCGAGACGACGATCGACAGGTCCTCGCGCAGCAGCGCGGGCAGCTGATAACAGAGCGATTTGCCGGCACCGGTCGGCATGACGACGAGCACGTCGCGCGCTGCGCCGTCGTCCAGCGCAGCGTGCACCGCCTCCGCCTGGCCGGGGCGGAAGTCGTCGAAACCGAAGATCTCGCGGAGTGCCGCGCGCGGGTCGGGCATGCGGCGGCTGACGGTAGCGACGCGGGCGGCGGGTGCGGGCGGCTCCGTGCATGGCTCGGCGGCGTCTCGTTGCGCTTCGGGAGCACAGCGGTCTGCGGGCGTGACGCCGCCGGTAGGTTGAGCGAGGTGAGCGACGCCGAGGTTCTCAGCCGCGCGCAGCTCGGTCGCGCGACGCTGGCGCGCCAGCTGCTGCTGGAACGCACCGACGTCACGCCGGCAGCCGCGATCGAACAGGTCGTCAGCCTCCAGGCGCAGCTCGCGCGCCCGCCGTACGTCAGCCTCTGGTCCCGCGTGGCGGGGTTCGAGCGCGCCGCCCTGACCGACCGCGTGCTCGACCGCTCGGTCGTCAAGACGACGATGATGCGGCACACGCTGCATCTGATGACGGCGCGTGACTACGCCCGCCTGCGCACCGCTGCCCAGCCGTCGCTGACGCGGTCGTTCACGTCGATCACGGGCAAGCGGCTGGCCGGCATCGACGTCGATCCGCTCGTCGCCGCAGCGGCCGAGCTGATCCGCGACGAGCCGCGCACGTTCACCGAGATCCGCGCGCTGATGGAGTCGATCCACCCCGGCGGCGACGTCTCGGCGATGGCCTACGCGGCGCGCACCTACCTGCCGCTCGCACAGATCCCGTCGGGCCCACCATGGGGGTACGACAACCGCGCGCCGTACCTCGACGCCGCGACGTTCCTCGGGACCGGCCTGAGCGACGACGACACGCCGCACGAGCTGATCCGTCGCTACTTGGCTGCCTTCGGGCCCGCGAGCGTGCGCGACGCCTCGAACTGGTCGGGCATGTCCGGGCTGAAGGGCGCGTTCGAGGACCTCCGCGACGAGCTGCGCACGTTCCGCGACGAGCGCGGGACGGAGCTGTTCGACGTCCCGGACGGGCCGCTGCCCGACGGCGCGACACCTGCCCCACCGCGCTTCCTGCCCGAGTTCGACAACGTGCTGCTGGCCCACCACGACCGCTCGCGCGTCGTCGGCGACGAGGACCGCAAACGGATCGCGCTGCCCGCCGCGCGGATGCTGCCGACGTTCATGGTCGACGGACTCGTCCACGGGTCGTGGTCGATCACGCGCGATCGCGCCGGCGCGACGATCGCGGTCGCACCGTTCCGCACGCTGCGCGCCACCCACCGGCGGGCGGTGAGCGAGGAGGCCGAGCGGCTGCTGCGGTTCCTCGAGCCGGACGCCCAGTCGCACGCGGTCACCATCGAACGAGTTTGAGCTTGCCAGCGGGCGCGCCGCGGGTTACCGTCGGGGCATCGGGCGCACGCGCACATCGGCCCTCCTCCTCGCCGCCGGCACGCTGCTCCCCGCGGCATTCCTCGGCGGCGCGTCCGCGCCGGCCGCCACGCCGAAGCTGACGAAGACGCTGATCGTCCCCGGGAGCTCGGTCGGGGGCGTGCGCATCGGGATGACGCTGAAGCAGACCCGCGCGATCTGGGGAAGCCGTGGCCTGTGCGTGCCCGCCAAGAGCCCGTCGGCCTGGTGCAGCTGGCGCGGCAAGCCGACCGAGGCGGGCGTCGACATCCAGCTGCGCAAAGGCAAGGTGACCGCGTTCTCGCTGGTCAGCGGCAGCAATGGGCAAGCCTCGATGTTCCTTGGACCCGTCGGGACGCTGCGTACGCGGGCAGGCGTCGGCCTCGGCTCGACCGAGGCGGACGTGCTCGTCGCCTTCCCGCTGATCGACGGACGCTCGTCGCCGCTCGGCCTCGGCGTCAGCTACACGTTGACGACGCGCCCGCGGATCACGGAACTGCTGGTCGACCCCGCCAGCCGCGTGGTCACCAGCATCGAGATCGGCTAGCTCCGCGACGCTAGGCCGGCGCGAGCGGCAGCGTCCGCTCGAAGGCGAACTTGCCGTTCGCCTCGGTGGTCCCGTCGAGCGGGTACTCGCCCGAGAAGCAGGCGTCGCAGTGGTTGTCGCGCGTGCCGCCGACGGCCTCGTAGACACCGGCCAGCGAGAGGTAGGCCAGAGAGTCGGCGCCGAGCTCCTGGGCGACCTCGTCGACGGTGCGCTCGTGGGCGATCATCTCGGCGCTCGTCGACATGTCGACGCCGTAGTAACAGGGGTTGCGGATCGGCGGCGAGCTGATCCGCAGGTGCACCTCGAGCGCGCCGGCATCGCGCAGCATCTGGATGATCTGCCGCGTCGTGTTGCCGCGGACGATCGAGTCGTCGACGACGACGAGCCGCCGCCCGCCGACGATCTCGGGCAACGGGTTGAACTTCAGCCGCAGACCGTGCTTGCGCAGCTCCTGCCCAGGCTGGATGAACGTCCGCGCGACGTAGCGGTTCTTGACGAACCCGTCGTCATGGCGCAGGCCGCTGCCACGGGCGAAGCCGCGCGCCGCGGGATTGCCGGAGTCCGGCACGGCGATCACCAGATCGGCCGTCGGTGCCGGCGCCTCCCGGGCGAGGATCTCGCCCATCCGCCCGCGGGCTGCCTGCAGCACCGTGCCGCCCATGCGCGAATCGGGTCGCGCGAAGTAGATGTACTCAAAGACGCAGAAGGCACTGCGCGAGCCCTCGACGATCTGGTGCGAGGTGACGCCGCGCTCGTCGAGGACGACGAGCTCGCCCGGTGCCACGTCGCGGACCAGCTTGGCGCCGATGATGTCCAGCGCGCTGGACTCGCTGGCCACGCAGAAGCGGTCGTCGAGCTTGCCGAGCACGAGCGGCCGCACACCGGCCGGGTCGCGGAAGGCGAGCACCTTGTCGTTGGTCATCACGACGGTCGAGAACGCGCCATGCAGCCGCGGCACGACATCGATCACGGCCTGCTCGATCGTGTCGGCGGCGTTGGTCGACAGCAGCGCAGCGATGATCTCGGAGTCCGAGGTCGAGCTGAACGACACACCCTGCTCGCGCATCTCGGCGTGGAGGTCGACCGCGTTGATCAGGTTGCCGTTGTGGGCCAGCGCGAGCTCACGGCGGTTGCCGCCGCTGCCGGCTGAGCGGTGGACCGGCTGCGAGTTCTCCCACTCGTTCGAGCCGGTCGTCGAGTAGCGCACGTGCCCGATCGCGAGCTCGCCGCCGAGCGCGCGCAGGTCGTGCTCCTTGAACACCTGGCTGACCAGCCCCAGCGCGCGCTGGGTGATGATGTAGCCGTCCCTGTCGGCGGCGGCGATGCCGGCCGATTCCTGGCCCCGGTGTTGGAGCGCGTAGAGCGCGAAGTACGCGAGCCGCGAGACGTCCCTTCCGGGAGCGTAGATCCCGAAGACGCCGCACTCATCGCGCGGGCCTTCGCGCTGATCGAGCATGGGCAGTTGCCGCATATCAGAGGCCTCGTCGGAGGGTTCCGCGCGAGGCAGCGAGCGTAGCAGCGGGGGCGGCGCGGCCCGGCGGGGTGTCCGATGCCGGGTTGACGGTTGAGAGGCGGGGGAATCGAAGCCCGCGCTCGTGGCGATCGGGCAACGCTTTGTCGAGAACCATCAGATCGGGGAGCTCGCGCGCGACGCGCGCGACGTACGCCTCGTCTGCCCGCGACCACCCGGGCTCAGCGTCGTCGGTGCGCTCGTCGGTCATGCGCAACGCCTACGGGAAGAACCGCGCCAGCGACCCGTGCGCGTCGTGCAGTTCGTCGAGCGCCACGGCGACCGTCTCCCCGGCGATCGTCAGCGAGAGCGTCTCGCCGCCGACGACCCCGAACACATCAACGTCGATCCCGCGCTCGGCCAGCTGGCGGACCGCCTCGGCGTGGCCGGAGACGACGAAGCCGCCCGGGCCCTCGCCGAACAGCCGCGTCCACGGGACGTCGCTGTCACCGAGGTCGAGCGTCGCGCCGAGCCCGCCGCCCAGGCAGCACTCCGCGACGGCGACGGCGAAGCCGCCCTCGGCGATGTCGTGGGCGCTCGACAACAGCCCGTCGCGCACCGCCAGCCGGATCGCGTCCTGCGCCGCGCGGACCTTCGCGATGTCAACCTCCGGCAGCCCGTCGGGCAGCGCCTCGCCGCGCAGCTTGGCGAGCTCACTCGCCGCCAGCGACGGGTGGAAGTGGCCGGCGATCGCGACGACATCGCCCTCCTGCTGGAAGGCGAGCCGGCCGGCGCGCTCGTGGTCGGGCATCGTGCCGACCATGCCGATCACCGGCGTCGGATAGATCGGGCCCGCGGTCGCGCCCTCGTTATAGAGCGAGACGTTGCCGCCGACGATCGGCGCCTGCAGCGCGCGGCAGGCGTCACCGAGCGCACGGACCGCCTCGGTCAGCTGCCAGGCGATATGTGGCTTCTCGGGATTGCCGAAGTTCAGGTTGTTCGTCGTGCCGAGCGGCTCGGCGCCGGCACAGGCGAGGTTCGACGCGCACTCCAGCACGACGCCGACCGTGCCCCAGTAGGGATCGGCGGCGACCCGGCGCCCGTTGCCGTCGATCGACGCCGCCAGTGCGCCGCCGCTCGGAAGCACGAGCACCGCGGCGTCGCACTCCTCCGGCCGGCGCGCGGTGCGCGACTGGACGATCGAGTCGTAGCGCTCGAACAGCGGGCGGCGTGAGGCGATGTTCGGCGCACCGGCGAGCGCCAGCAGCGCGTCGCGCATACCCGCATCGGCAGGCAGCGTCGCCGTCGGCGCGGCATAGATCGGCGCCTGCGGCTTGACCGGATGCAGGTCGTACAGCGGGCAGTCGTCGACCAGCGCGGCGACCGGCATGTCGCCGACCAGGACGCCGTCGCAGAGCACGCGGAAGCGCCCGCCCTCGGTCACCTCGCCGATCGCGGTGCCGTGCACCTCCCAGCGATCGCAGACCGCCAGGACCTCGTCGACGCGCTCGGGCGCGACCACGGCGAGCATCCGCTCCTGCGACTCGGAGACCATGATCTCGAACGGCTCCATGCCCGGTTCGCGCAGCGGCACGAGCGCGACATCGAGGTCCATCCCGACACCGCCCTTGGATGCCATCTCCGACGACGACGAGGTCAGGCCGGCGGCGCCGAGGTCCTGCAGCGCGACCAGCAGCCCGCGGTCGAGCAGCTCCAGCGAGCACTCGAGCAGCTTCTTCTCCTCGAACGGATCGCCGACCTGGACCGTCGGGCGCTTGTCCTCGTCCGCGTCGCCGAGCTCGGCAGATGCCAGGACCGACGCGCCGCCGATGCCGTCGCGACCGGTCGACGCGCCATAGAGGACGACGACGTTGCCCGGTCCGGCGGCGGCGCTGCGGATCATCTTGTCGGCGTCGGCCAGGCCGAGCGCCATCGCGTTGACCAGGCAGTTCTGCTCGTACGGGCCCTCGAAGTAGACGTCACCGCCGACGGTCGGCACGCCGATCGAGTTGCCGTAGTGGCCGATGCCGCCGACCGCGTGCTCCAGCAGGTAGCGCGAGCGCTCACTCGTCTCCGGCTCGCCGAAGCGCAGCGCGTCGAGGATCGCGATCGGCCGGGCGCCGAGCGCGAAGATGTCGCGCAGGATCCCGCCGACGCCCGTCGCCGCGCCCTGTAACGGCTCGATCGCGCTCGGATGGTTGTGCGACTCGACCTTGAACGCGCAGACCAGCCCGTTGCCGACATCGACCGCGCCGGCGTTCTCGCCCGGGCCCATGACGACGGCGGGACCTTCGGTCGGCAGCGTGCGCAGCAGCTTCTTGGAGTGCTTGTACGCGCAGTGCTCGCTCCACAGCAGCGAGTAGATCGCCAGCTCGACCTGGTTGGGCGGCGCGCCCTGCTTCTCGCAGACGAGGTCGTACTCGGCGCGCGTCAGCCCGAGCGCGATCGCGTCGTCGACGCTCGGCAACAGCTGTTCAGGCATGCACGCCCTCGACCGCCATCCGCATCGACGCGAAGATCGCCAGCCCGTCGGTCGACCCGGTGAACGCGTCGACCGCGTGCTCGGGATGCGGCATCAGCCCAAAGACGTTGCCGGCCGTATTGCGCACGCCGGCGATGTCGCGGGCGGAGCCGTTGAAGTTGTGCCCTCGGGCGTAGCGCAGCACGACCTGGCCGTCGGCCTCGAGCTGATCGAGCTGGCTGTCGGGCGCCCAGTAGCGGCCGGACTGGTGCTTGGCCGGGATGCTCAGCAGCTCGCCCTCCTCGCATGCGCGCGTGAACGCGGTGTCGCGACTGACGACCTCGAGGTCCACCTGGCGGGACGTGAAGTGCAGGTTCGCGTTGGGCAGCAGCGCGCCCGGCAGCAGTCCGGCCTCGCACAGCACCTGGAAGCCGTTGCAGATGCCGAGCACGAGGCCGCCGTCCTGCGCGAACTCGATCACCGACTCCATCACCGGCGAGAAGCGCGCGATCGCTCCGGCGCGCAGGTAGTCGCCGTACGAGAACCCACCCGGCACGATGATCGCGTCGACGCCGCGCAGATCCCTGTCGGCGTGCCACAGCAGCTCGGCGTCGCCGACCTTCGCCGCCGCCTGCTGCGCGTCGGTCTCGTCGCAGCTGCCCGGGAAGCGCAGGATGCCGAAGCGCATCAGAGGTACTGAATCTCGTAGTCCTCGACGAGCGGGTTCGCCAGCAGGCGGCGGCACATCTCGTCGAGCTGCGAGGCGTCGGCGACGTCGAGCTCGACGAGCCGGCCGACGTGCACGTCGGAGGCGCCCGCGAAGCCGAGTGCGGGGAGCGCGCGTTCGACGGCGACCCCCTGTGGATCGAGGATGCCCGCCTTCGGGCGGATCAGGACGCGGGCGCGCACGGCTCAGGCCTCCGCCGGCGCGGTCGAGAGTTCCTCGAGCCAGTCGGCGAACGGCGCGCCGGTGATGCGCTCGTAGGCCTCGATGTAGCGCTCGCGGGTGCCTGCGACGACGTCGTCCGGAATCGCCGGCGCCGGCGGCGCCTTGTCCCAGCCGCTCTGTGAAGCCCAGTCGCGCACGTACTGCTTGTCGAAGCTCGGCTGCCCGCGCCCGACCGCGAAGCCGTCGGCGGGCCAGTAGCGCGAGGAATCGGGCGTCAGCACCTCGTCGCCGACGGTCAGCACGCCGTCGTCGTCGAGCCCGAACTCGAACTTCGTGTCGGCCAGGATCACACCACGCTCGCGCGCATGGGCGGCCGCGAAGGCGTACAGGTCGAGCGACGCCTGGCGGACGCGCTCCATCAGCGCCCGATCGCCGACGAGTTCCGCTGCCTGGTCGAAGTCGATCGCCTCGTCGTGTCCGACGTCGGCCTTGGTCGACGGCGTGAAGATCGGCTCCGGCAGCTGCTCGGACTCCTGCAGGCCGTCAGGCAGCGTGATGCCCGAGACGGCCCCGGTCGCCTGGTAGTCCTTCCAGCCCGACCCGGTGATGTAGCCGCGCACGACACACTCGACCGGCAGCATCGCCAGCTTCTTGACCGCGAGCGCGCGCCCGCGGGCCTCGTCCGGCACGCCGTCGGTGAGCGACAGCAGGTGGTTGGGCAGCAGGTGCTCGGTCTGGGCGAACCAGAAGACCGAGATGCCGGTCAGCACGGCGCCCTTGTCGGGGATCGGCGTCGGATGGACGACGTCGTAGGTCGAGATCCGGTCGCTGGCGACCATCAGCAGGCGATCGCCGAGGTCGTACATCTCCCGGACCTTGCCGCTGGTGACGAGGGGCAGGTCGGCGAGGCGGGTCACTGGCGCGATGCTAGCAACGGCCGCGGCGCGCGCCGCGGCCGCAGCCGAGCCCCGATCAGCCGTCGCCGCCACGCCGGATCGCGACCGGCGGATGCGCCGCGTAGAGGTTGCGCATCGCGGCGATCAGCGTCGCCTTTTCGCTCGCCGACAGCCGGGCGTCAGCGTGGTTGGGCATGATCCGGTACTTCAGCGGCGGCATCTCGCCGCTGCTGATCTTGTCGGCGACCTGCCCGAGCGCCGCCTGCGGGGTGTCCCAGCGCGACAGGTTCAGCGCCTTGCGTCCGCCCTCGACGTCGTTCTGCACGAGCCATGAGGCCGGCGCGACGTTCGTGTACCACGGCCACCGGGTCAGGTTGCTGTGACAGTCAGCGCAGGCACCGGCGAAGATCTTGCGCGCCGCCGGCGATGCGAGCGTCACCGGCTTCTTCTCGACCGGGTTCGCGTGTGAGCGGCCGTACGGGACGAGTTGGATCACCGCCAGCAGAACGAGCGTCCCGAGCACGAGGCGCTTCAGCAGAGACCGGGTCACGAACATCGGGCGATTCTCACCGCTGGCCGGTAAAGCACGCGGTAAAGCCTGGATTCGCGGCGTCACACACCGGGTACACCCGGTCCATGACCACGCTCGTCACCGTCCTGATCCTCGCCGCCGTCGCCGCGGCCGTCCTCGGCGTTCTGGCGGCCATGCGTGCACGCACGAGGCGCCGCGCGGCCGAGCAGCAGCACCTGGAGCGCGAGGTCGTGGTCCGCGCTGAGCAGCGGGACGCCAGCGCCATCCGCGCGCGGGAGAACGCCGCGACCGCAGAGGCGAACCGTGCGGGCGCTGAGGGCGCCCACCGCGAGGTCGAGGAGCTGCGGGCCAAGCTGGACGCGGCGGAAGCTCGCGAGCGGGAATACGAAGCCGCCGCGGCGGATGCCGACAAGCGGCGCGAGGCGGCAAGCGCGGCGGTCCGGCGCCACGACGAGGTCGCGGCCGACGCCCGGGAGCGGCTCGAGCAGCTCTAGTCGACGACGGCGTCGAGCCGGCCGACGATCTCGGCCGCGTGCTTGGTGTAGTGGCGCTCGTCGAAGATCTCGTCGAGGTCCAGGCCCAGATCTCGCGCCGCGAGCAGGTCGCGCAGCGGCGTCGCCGTGTCCCACGCGCGCTGGGCATCCTCCTGAACGATCCGGTAGGCGTCGTCGCGGACCATCCCTGAGGCGATCAGTGCCAGCAGCACGCGCTGGCTGAACAGCGCGCCGTGGGTCAGGTCCAGGTTTGCGCGCATCCGATCGCTGTGCACGACGAGCCCGCGGACGACGCGGATCGCCAGGTGCTGCAGGTAGTCGATCAGGATCAGCGAGTCGGGGATGATCACGCGCTCGGCGCCGGAGTGCGAGATGTCGCGCTCGTGCCACAGGGCGACGTTCTCGATCGCGGCCTGCGAGTTGCCGCGCAGCACCCGCGCCAGGCCGGTGATCCGCTCGGTCGTGATCGGGTTGCGCTTGTGCGGCATCGCCGAGGAGCCCTTCTGCTGCCCGGTGCGGAACGGCTCGGTCGCCTCGAGCACCTCGGTCCGTTGCAGGTGGCGGACCTCGGTGGCCAGGCGCTCCAGGCCCGCGCCCGCGAGCGCGACGGACATCAGCAGCTGCGCGTGGCGGTCGCGCGGGATGACCTGCGTGGAGACCGGTTCGGGCTCCAGGCCGACGCGCGCCAGGACGCGGCGTTCGAACTCGGGATCGGTCGCGGCATAGGTGCCGACCGCGCCGCTGAGCCCGCCGCGTGCGACCTGCGCGAACGCCTCGCGCAGCCGGTCGCGGTTGCGGGCGGCCTCCATCGCGAAGCCGGCGAGCTTGATGCCGAACGTCGTCGGCTCGGCGTGCACGCCGTGCGTGCGCCCGACGCAGATCGTGTCCACGTGCGTGCGCGCCTGCTCGACCAGCGCGGCGACCAGCTCGTCGGCACCGGCCAGGACGATCGTCCCCGCCTGGACGAGCTGCAGCCCGAGCGCCGTGTCGAGCACATCGCTGGAGGTCAGCCCGTAGTGGATCCAGCGCCCGCCGGGACCGGCGCTCGCCGACAGCACGTCGATGAAGGCGGCGACGTCATGGTCGGTGATCGCCTCGCGCTCCTGGACCGCCTGGACGGTGAACGTCGCAGCCCGGATCCCATCCAGGTCCGCGGCCGTCGGCCCGTCCATCTCCTCGCACGCGGCG
>JBBRFO010000093.1:0-10666 GCA_038224135.1 Solirubrobacterales bacterium | reverse complement strand
CTGGACAAGGTCGCGCACAGCACGATGCTCGGGCTGACCCACGCCCCCGCGATCGAGCTGGCCGAGCGCCTGATCGGCATCGCGCCTGCAGGCCTGAGTCGCGTCTTCTATTCGGACAACGGCTCGACGGCGAATGAGATCGCGCTGAAGATGGCCTACCAGTTCCACCATCAGCGGGGTGAGTGGTGGCGGTCGGGGTTCGTCTGCCTGACCGACAGCTACCACGGGGACACCATCGGGGCCGTCTCGGTCGGCGGCATCGAGCTGTTCCACAGCCTCTACGGGCCGCTGCTGTTCGAGACCCACCAGGCGGCCGCCGGTGACGCCGCCGCGCTCGAGGCGATCCTTGACGAGCACGGGTCGAAGCTCGCAGCGGTGATCGTCGAGCCGCTGGTCCAAGGGGCCGCCGGGATCCACGTGATGCCCGACGGCTACCTGCGCGCGGTGCGGGAGCTCTGTGACCGCCACGGGATCTTCCTGATCTGCGACGAGGTCGCGACCGGCTTCGGCCGCACGGGAACGATGTTCGCCTGTGAGCAGGAAGGCGTGACGCCGGACTTCCTGACGCTCGCGAAGGGTCTCACCGGCGGCTACCTGCCGCTGGCGGCGACGCTGACGACCGAGCGCGTCTACGACGGCTTTCTCGGTGCTCACGAGGAGTTCCGCACGTTCTTTCACGGCCATACGTACACCGGCAACCCGCTGGCGTGCGCGGCGGCGATCGCGACGCTCGAGGTGTTCGAGCAGGAGCGGACGATCGAGCGCCTGCAGCCCAAGCTGCGCCTGCTCGAAGATCTGCTGGACGAGCACGTCGCGCCGCTCGCCAGCGTGCGCGAGATCCGGCGCAAAGGCCTGATGACCGGCATCCAGTTGACCGACTTCCCGGTGTCGGAGCGGATCGGCCACCGTGTCACGTGTGAGGCGCGTGAGCGCGGCGCGATCATCCGGCCGCTCGGCGACACGCTGGTCCTGATGCCGCCGCTCTCGATCGAGCTGACCGAGCTGGAGCGCCTGGTGCGCATCACGGCCGAGTCGATCGCCGCGGCGACCGGCGCTGCCCGTCCCCGCGCGACCGCCGGCTCGACCGCCTAGCCTCGCCGCACGCGGCGCGCGGCCGCGAGCATCAGTGCCAGCCCACCGATGGCGCCCGACACGGCGCGCACCATCCGAGCGTCGCCCATCCCGTCGTCGATCGGCATGAACCGCGCACCGTCGGCCGTCACCTCGATGTACCCGACCGGCGCTGCGGCGAGCTTGCCCCCACCACCACCGCTGTCAGCCTCGTCGCCGCCGAAGCCCAGGCCGCCGCGTGCGCTCACGCGCGCGACGGGAATCACCGTGCGGCCTTCGACCGTCACGGGCTCGCCGTAACACAGCCGCGCGCCCTGCATCCGGTCGACGACCGTCCGCAGGGCCAGCCCGACGCGGCCGCCGGCAACCGGGACCGGGACCGGCGCGGCAGTGATCGCGGCAGCCTGCTCAGCGTCGGCCTTCTTGCCCACGTGGGCTCAGTCCTCGTACGGCGTGAAGTCGCGCTTGCGCGCGCCGCAGACGGGGCAGAACCACGTGTCGGGGATGTCGTCGAACGCCGTGCCGGCGGGGATTCCGCCGTCCGGGTCGCCCTCGGCCGGGTCGTAGATGTATCCGCAGGACTCGCAGATCCACTTCGCAAGCGCGCTCATGAGCGGCGAACCGTAGCGAACGACGCTGGTAGCGTCCCCGCCCGTGGAGGTCGACCGTCCCGCCCCCGGCGAGGAGCTGAACGACACGAGTGTCGTCACCGAGCCCCGCCAGGCGGCCTCGGTCATCGTGCTGCGTGGTGGCCCGGCAACGCTCGAGCTGCTGCTGGTCCGGCGCACGGAGCGGGCGCGGTTCATGGGCGGCGTCTGGGTGTTCCCCGGCGGCGCTGTCGACGCGCACGAGGGCGAGGGCGACAGCGCCCACCGCCTCGCCGCCGTCCGCGAGCTCGACGAGGAGGCCGCGATCACCCTCGGCGACCCGACGGCGCTGGTGAAGTTCTCGAGGTGGATCACGCCCGTCGAAATCTCCATACGCTTCGACACCCACTTCTTTCTTGCTCCACTCCCGGACGGACAGGAGCCCCGCGTCGACGGCGACGAGATCATCGACGCACGCTGGTACACCCCGCAGGCGGCACTGGACGCCCATACCCGTGAGGAGATCGCACTCGTGTTCCCGACCATCAAACATCTCGAGCAGCTGGCGCCGTTCGAGTCCGCCGACGCGCTGCTGGCGTTCGCGACCGGCCGCGACGTGCTGCCGATCCTGCCCAAGGTCCTGATGACCGGCGAAGTCGCCCGCGTCGTCCTGCCCGGCGAGCCCGGCTACGAGGACGCGGCATGACCGCCCGGATCACCACGGCGGCCACGATCGCAGCGCTCGCTGTCACCGCGCTGCCCGCGACCGCGCCGGCGGCCGCCAAGAAGAAGAAGAAGCCCAAGACGCCCGTCGCGTGGGTCAAGGCCCAGAAGGACGCCAAGGTGCTGTTCGCGGTCCTGCGGCGCCCGGGGACGGCAGCCGACAAGCCGGCCAAGACGGCCAAGAAGCCGGCGCCGATCGCGGCCTCCCGCAAGCTCGGGACACTGACGGGCAAGAACTTCTACCTCGTCCTGCGGGGTGCCGACGCCTGCCTGGCCGTGACGTTCTCGACCGGTCAGTCGGCGGGCGAGTTCTGCGTCGCCGTCGCGAAGATCAAGGCCGGCAAGGCCGTTCCGCAGGCACTCGAATCAGCCGGCGGCGCCGCGTTCGACTTCGTTCTCGCCGTTCCCGACGGCGCAGCGGTCGCGCGGACCAAGGACGGCACGAGCACGCCGCAGACCGTCAGCGGGAGCGGCGTGCTGATCGCCGCGACACCGTTCGGCGGCTCGGTCGACGTGACGCTCAAGAGCGGCGCAGTGCTGAAGCTGCCGCTCGGCCTGGCGCTGTAGGGCCGCTCAGACTTCGGCGGGCTCGGCGGCGATCTCGCCGTCGAGCTCGGCCGCAGCCTCAGCCACGGGCTCGGCGGAAGCCTCAGCCGCGGGCTCGGCGGAAGCCTCAGCCACGGGCTCGACCGGCTCCGGAACGTCCGCGCCGACGGCCTCCGGCGCCGCGGCACCGAGCTCCACCAGCAGCTGCGCGTAGCGCTTGTGGATCGGCTTCACCAGCGCGACGAGGCGCAGGATCTTGTCGACCGGGCCCTTGGCCTTGATCTGGCCCTTGGACAGCGCGAGCGTCGCGTTGACGCGGCCGAGCCAGAACGCGTGAGCCGTGTCGGCGTCCATCACCACGATCACGTCGGCGCGCAGTTCGGTCGCGCCGAGGTCGACGACGGGGTCCTCGCCCTTGACGGCCTTGATCGTGATCGTCGCGTTGGGGTGGCGGTGCTGGAACTGCACGACGCCGTCGATGCGCTGGACCTGCGACGCGAGCGCCGGGTCGGCGAGCACGTCCTGGAACAGCCGTCCCAGGACCGCGTACACCTGCCGATCGTCCTTGAAGTTGCCCATCTGCGCTCTCAGTCCCCTTCGTCCCGCATCGCTGTCCGGCGCCGCACAATAGACCGGCAAGCTCGATCCCGGCGTCAGCCGCGGCCCAGCAACAAAGCAATCCCCTGTCCGCCGCCGATGCACAGCGTCACGAGGCCGAGTTCGTGGTCGCCGGCCTCCATCGCGGCCAGGCACTTGGCGGTGATCAGCGAGCCGGTCGCTGCGATCGGATGGCCGAGCGCGATCGCGCCACCGTTGGGGTTGACCTTCGCCGGGTCCAGATCGAGGTCGCGGATGACGGCCAGCGCCTGCGCGGCGAACGCCTCGTTCAGTTCGATCACGCCGACCTCGTCGAGCGTGCGGCCGGCGCGCTCCATCACCTTGCGGACCGCCGGAACCGGGCCGATGCCCATGATCGACGGGTCGACGCCGCACGAGGCATAGCCGAGGATCCGCGCGCGAACCGGCGCACCGAGTTCTGCCGCGCGATCGGCGTCCATCAGGATCACGGCCGCGCCCGCGTCGTTCATGCCGGACGCGTTGCCGGCGGTCACGGTGCCGCCCTCGCGCTTGAAGACGGTCGGCAGCTTGGCCATCGACTCGGCGCTGGCTTCGGGGCGAATGTGCTCGTCGCGCGTGAACTCGACGGTCTCGCGCTTGACCTTCACCGGAACCGGCACGACCTCGCCATCGAACACCCCCGCCTCGCGCGCGGTGAACGCGCGGCGGTGGGACTCGACCGCGAACGCGTCCTGGTCCTCGCGGGAGATCGACATCTGCTCGGCGAGCTTCTCGGCGGTGACGCCCATCAGGACGCTGGAGAACGGGTCGGTCAGACCGCCCATCACGGGATCGATCAGCGGCGCCGGGCCCATCTTCGACCCCCAGCGCGCGTCGGGCATCCAGTACGGCCCGCGGCTCATCGACTCGGCGCCGCCGGCCAGCGCGACCCGCGCCTCACCGGTCTGGATCGCCTGCGCGGCGGACACGATCGCCTGGACGCCGGTCCCGCAGAGGCGGTTGACGGTGTACGCGGGCGTCTCCTTCGGGATGCCGGAGTTGATGCCGACGACGCGCGCCATGTACATGTCCTCCGGGCGCGTGTGGATGACGTTGCCGAAGACGACGTGATCGACCGCGTCCGGCTCGATCTGCGCGCGCTCGATCGCGGCGCGGGCGGCGATCGCGCCAAGCTCGGTCGGCGGGACGTCCTTCAGCGACTTGCCGTAGGAGCCGACGGCGGTGCGGGCGGCGGACGAGATGACGACGTTGGTCACGGCGGCGATCCTCTTCTGGTCGGACGGAAGGTTGATGGTGCTGCGGCTCGCAAGCGTAGTCCGCCTTGTGCTGACGGGAGCTGGACGGGTTGGTACGTTCCGATCACCCGACCCGGTTCCAGAACGGAGCAGCCGCATGTCCACCAGCACGACGACCCTGCAGAACTTCATCGGCGGCGCGCGCGTCGCGGCGAGCGGCGACGGAACGCACGACGTGCGCAACGCGGCGACCGGCGAGGTGATCGCCCAGATGGGACTGTCCAGCAGCGCCGACGTCGACGCCGCCGTCGCGGCCGCGCGGACCGCGTTCGGCGAGTGGGGTCAGGCGACACCATCCGAGCGCAGCCTTGCGCTGCTGAACATCGCCGCCGAGATCGAAGAGCGTGGCGAGGAGCTCGCGCGCATCGAGTCCGAGAACACCGGCAAGCCGCTGGCGCTGACGATCAGCGAGGAGGTGCCGCCCGCGGTCGATCAGATCCGCTTCTTCGCAGGCGCCGCGCGGATGCTCGAAGGTCGCGCCACCGGCGAATACCTGGCCGGCCACACCTCGTCGATCCGCCGCGAGCCGATCGGCGTCTGCGGCGGCATCACGCCGTGGAACTACCCGTTCATGATGGCGATCTGGAAGTGGGCTCCGGCGCTCGCCGCCGGCAACACGCTGATCCTCAAGCCGTCGGAGAACACGCCGACCTCGACCCTCTGGATGGCCGAGCTGATGCAGAAGCACCTGCCCGAGGGCGTGCTCAACGTCGTGCTCGGCAAGGGCGACGTCGGCGAGGCGCTGGTGCGTCACAAGGGCGTCGATATGGTCTCGATCACCGGCAGCGTCCGCGCGGGCAAGGCCGTCGCCGCGGCCGCCGCGGACTCGCTCAAGCGCGTCCACCTCGAGCTCGGCGGCAAGGCCCCCGTCATCGTCTTCGACGACGCCGACATCGCCGCAGCCGCAGAGGGCATCGCCGGCGCCGGGTACTTCAACGCCGGCCAGGACTGCACGGCGGCCACGCGCGTGATCGGCGGGCCGGGCGTCTACGGCGACCTCGTCGATGCGCTCGCCGAGCAGGCCAAGGCCACCGTCTACGGCAACCCGCTCGACGACAACACCTACATGGGCCCGGTCATCAGCCAGGTCCAGCGCGAACGCGTGCAGGGCTTCATCGAGCGGACGCCCGATCACGCCCGGATCGCCGCCGGCGGCAACGCGCCGGCCAACGGTGGCGGCTACTTCTACGAGCCGACCGTCGTCGCCGATCTGAAGCAGGACGACGAGATGATCCAGAACGAGATCTTCGGCCCGGTCATCACCGTCCAGCAGTTCAGCGACGAGGCGCAGGCGCTGGCCTGGGCCAACGGCGTCGACTACGGCCTGGCGTCCAGCGTCTGGACCAAGGACCACGGCCGCGCGATGCGGATGGCCAAGGGCCTGGACTTCGGCTGCGTGTGGATCAACACGCACATCCCGATCGTCGCCGAGATGCCGCACGGCGGGTTCAAGCAGTCCGGCTACGGCAAGGACCTGTCGATGTACGGGTTCGACGACTACACGCGCATCAAGCACGTCATGTCCAACATCGAGGCCTGATTTCCGGCAGACTGGCGACCAACAGCGCAACCTTTCCGCGCCGCACTCGTTGTGGGCTGCAAGGAGGTCGTTCCGTGGAAGCATCGGCAGTCCATCTGCGTCGTACCGCGAGCCGAGGATCGGCGACGCCGGGCCTCCTGCTGCGGCTGCGCTCCGATGAGCAGTTGCTGGCGCTGTTCCGCGCCGGCAATGACGATGCGTTCCAGGTCATTCACGATCGCTACCGCCCGCGGCTGCTCGCCTACGTGCGCCAGATGCTGCCCGTCGGCGTGCGCTCGGACGCCGAGGACGCGCTGCAGGACGTCTTCATCCGTGCCTATGGCGCGCTGCGCGCCGACGAGCGACCGGTGGCGCTGCGCGCCTGGCTGTACCGCGTCGCCCACAACCGCTGCATCGACACGCTGCGCCGTCCCGCGCCGACGCCGGTCGAGCGCTCCGAGCGCGAGTGCGACGACCGCCACGACCCGTGCGACGAGGCCGAGCGGCGCGAGACGCTGGGGCAGCTTGTCAGCGATCTGCAGCGTCTGCCCGAGGCGCAGCGCTCGTGCCTGCTGCTGCGCGAACTCGAAGGGCTGAGCTACGCCGAGCTGGGAGTCGTGCTCGCCGCCTCGCAGCCGGCCGTCAAGTCGCTGCTCGTGCGGGCCCGGATGGGCCTGGCGGACGCCTCCGAAGCGCGCGGCACCGGCTGCGAGCAGATCCGCGCCGATCTGGCCGCCTCGTGCGAGCGCGGCATCCGGATGAGTTCCCGCGCGCGCCTGCACCTGCGCGACTGCGAGTCGTGCAGCGCCTACCACAAGATCCTGCGCACGACGCAGAAGCAGGTCGCCGGTCTGGCACCCGCGAGCGGGCCGCTTGCAACGCTGCTGAAGGTGCTAGGGCTGAGCGGCAGCGGCGCAGCTGCGGGCCTCGGCGGTGGCGGCGGTGCGGCGGCCGGCGGGACGACGATCGCCGGTCTGGCCGGCGGGACGACCCTTGCCGCCAAGGTCGCGGTCGTCATGTGCGTCGCCGCCGTGACCACGGGCGAAGCTGTCAACGCCGTCCGCAGCCCGGCGCCGGCAGCGCACCATCAGCGAGCGGTCGCCGCCGCCACGCCCGCGCAGGTCGCTGCAACGAGCGCCGTCGCCACTCCTGGTGGGCGGATCGCGCCCGCATCGGAGCGCCGACCACAGCCGGCCGTCAAGCCGCCGCCCGCGAAGGTCGTCGAGGTCGCGCCGGTGGCCGCCGTCCCGGCCACGACACCCGCCGCGGACCAGCCACCGGTCGAGACGACGGGCGGCGCGCAGGCGCCGGACGAACCGTCGACCGACCCGGTGGGGGATCCGCCCGTGACGGTCGCCAAGCCGCCCTCGGTGACGCTGAACGGTCCGACCACGATCGCCGGCGACGGGCTCAGCACCTCGGTGGCGCCGCCGCCGACCCCGGCGGCACAGGGCACGGCACCGGCGACGCCGACAGCCGCCTCAACCGGGGCCGCAGAGACCCCGGCGACCGTCAAGCACTAGACCGCGGCAGCGACGACCGCCTCGCGGCCCGTCGCGGCCGCCCCGGCGACCGCATCGAGCCGGATCGGGACGCCGTTGAGGAACGCCATCCCGGCGAGCGGCTCGAGGTCCTCGGGCGCGGCGCTCATCAGCTGGTTGATGTTGGCTCCGCCGGCGGCGTTGGCGACCTTCCAGCCGCCCCGGTGGCCCCAGCCGTGCGGCAGCGCGACGACACCTTCCAGCATCTCGTCCGTGATCCGCACCGGCACCTCCAGCGCGCCGGACCGCGACGTGATCCGCACGATGCCGCCGTCCTCCAGCCCGACGCGCTCGGCGTCGGCCGGGTGAATGCGGGCCGGCTGCTCGCGCCCGCCGCGCATCAGCAGCGGCGAGTTGTGCATCCATGAATTGTGCGAGCGCAGCTCACGTAGGCCGATCAGTCGCAGCGGGAACGACGGGTCGTCGCCGTTGGACGACGCCATCCGGGCCAGTTCGCCGCGCAGCGCCGGCGCGTCGAGCCGCACCTTCCCGTCCTTGTGATGCACGCGACGTTCCAGCACGCCGGTCGCGATGTGCTCGCCGAGCCGGATGCCGTGCGGTGCCGCTCGCAGGCGCTTGAGGTTGAGCCCGCCCCGACGCAGGCCGAAGCGGTCGCCGTGCGCCCCCATCCGCAGCAGGATGTCGGCGAAGCGCTGCGGCGTCGGCCGGTACCCGGCGCGCGACAGCAGCCGGAGCGCCGGGCTCGGGTACGGCTGAACGCCGATCTCGCGCGCGATCGCATCGATGATCTGCCATTCCTGGCGCGCCTCGCCGCGCGGCGCGATCACGGCCTCGGTGTACTCGGCGAACGGCGTCGTGTAGAAGCCGAAGAACGCAATCGGCAGGTCGTCGCGCTCCAGCCACGTCGTCGCCGGCAGGACGTAGTCGGCATGGCGGTTGGTCTCGTTGACATAGAGGTCGATCGAGACGTACAGGTCGAGCCCCGCCAGGGCCGCCTCCAGGCTCTCGCCGTCCGGGCAGCTCAGCACCGGGTTGCCGGCGCTGCTGAAGAACGCGCGCAGCTGGTCGGCGCCCGGCGTCGTCATCTCCTGGGCGAGCAGCGACGCGGGCAGCGCTCCGAGCACATCGGGGAAGCCGCCGATCCGCGAGCGGATCTTGCCGTAGGTGCCGATCCCGACCTGGGCGGCGACCTCGTCGAGCGCGACGGCCGGCAGGCCGAAGACCCCGCCGCCGGGCCGATCGAGGTTGCCCGTCGCCAGCATCACCAGATCGAGCAGGAACGACACGAGCGTCCCGAAGCGGCCCAGGCATGAGCCGGTGCGGCCGTAGACGGCGGCGCTCGGGGCGGCGGCGAGGTCGCGAGCGAGCGAGCGCAGGGTGTCGGCGTCGATGCCGGTCCGCGCCGACGTCTCCTCAGGCGGGTAGGCCGCGACGGCTTCGCGCCAGGCGTGCCAGCCGTGCGTCTGCGTGGCGAGCGCCGCCTCGTCGGTCAGGCCCTCCTCGACCAGCACGTGCAGCAGCGACAGCAGCATCCAGGCGTCGGCGTCGGGGCGCACCGCGACGTGCTCGAAGTGGCGCGCGGTCTCCGTGCGGCGCGGATCGACCACGACCACGCGACCGCCGCGCCCGACGATCGCGTGCAACTGGTCCTTGACCTTGGCCGCCGTCAGCACGCTGCCGTGCGAGACGAACGGGTTCGCGCCGATCATCAGCAGGAAGTCGGTGCGGCGCAGGTCCGGGATCGGCACGAGCGCCGGCGAGCCGTAGAGCATTGCGCTGGCGGCGAAGCGGTTGGCCACGTCCTGCGAGGAGGCCGTGTAGTAGTGCGGGGTGCCGAGTGCTTCGAGGAAGCCCTTGACCCACAGCGCGTGCGAGTACGAGAACGCGCCGGGATTGCCGAAGTACCAGCCGATCGAGCGCTCGCCGTGATCAGCGATCACGTTGCGCAGGCGCCGGCCGATGTCGCCGATCGCCTCGTCCCAGCTGACCCGCTCGAACGTTCCGTCCTCGCGCCGGCGCAGCGGGTGGGTGACCCGGTCGGGGTCGTTCTGCACGTCGGTCATCGCGATGCCCTTGGGGCACGCCTCGCCCTGCGACAGCGGGTGGTCCTTGTCGGGCCGCAGCTTCGTCACGACGCCGTTCTCGACGCTGGCGACCATGCCGCAGTGCGCTTCGCAGATGCGACAGAACGTGACCTTCGTCTCGGTGGCCATGTGGGGCTCCGTGATGCTCGAGGGGAACGTGACGCAGGCGTCACGTTGGCGGTGCAGCCGACCCTACAGCGCGGGCGTCGGCCGGTCCACACCGGGCGGCAGCAGGCCCTCTTCGGCCAGCTTGTCGAGGTGCGCCGCGAGCGTGATCGCGGCGGCGGGTCGCAGGATCGCCGGCGCGTCGGGCCAGGCGGCGTCGAGCAGTTCGTCGGTGCTGCGCGCGCCGGCGTGGAGCGCGGCGATCAGTGCGCGCTCGCGCGCCAGGCGATGATCGCGGTACTCCGCCAGCTTGGCGCGCGGATTGCTGACCAGCGGTCCGTGCCCGGGGTGAATCGCCGTCAGGTCGAGCGTCAGCAGGTGCTCCAGCGCGGCCAGGTAGGCGCGCAGCGCGCCGGGGTCGGGCGCGACGAAGACGCTGCCGCGGCCCAGCACGGCATCGCCGCTGAACAGCGCGCCACCGATGCGGAAGGCCAGATGGTCGGGCGCGTGGCCGGGTGTGGCGATGACGGTGAACGGCCCCGCCTGGTCGCCGCCCACGACGTGGCCGGTCGCCGCCGCCGCGCGTGCGGCGAGCACGGGGACGGCGCCGTTCAACCGGCCCAGCAGCGCGGGGACGCCGTCGGCGTGGTCGCCG
>JBBRFO010000092.1:0-10731 GCA_038224135.1 Solirubrobacterales bacterium | reverse complement strand
CGCAAGGGTGATCGCATGGTGCTCGACCGGGTGAGCGTGATCCTCCCCGACCACGGCATCACGGCGGTGGTCGGCGCCTCGGGCGCCGGCAAGTCGACGCTGCTGCGCTGCTGCAACCGCCTGGAGGCGCCCGCGTCGGGCGTCGTGCGCTTTCGCGGCGAGGACATCGCCGCGCGCGATCCGCTGGCGCACCGGCGCCAGGTCGGGATGGTCTTCCAGCGGCCGGTCGTCTTCCCCGGCACGGTCGCCGACAACCTGCTCGTCGCCACGCCGGGCGCCTCCCGCGAGCAGCTCGAGCAGCTGCTGCGCCGCGCCGCGCTGAACCCCGACGAGTACCTCGACCGTGACGCCGCGACGCTCTCCGGCGGCGAGGCCCAGCGGGCCTGCCTGGCGCGGACGCTGGCGACCGACCCGCACGTCCTGCTGGCCGACGAGCCGACGTCGGCGCTCGACGAGGCGGCCAGCAGCCAGCTCGAGCAGCTGATGCGCCGGCTCGCCGACGACGGCGTCCCGATCGTGCTCGTGACGCACAACGAGCCGCAGCTGAAGCGCCTTGCCGACGCGGTCGTCCGCCTCGATGCGGGGCGCGTCGCGGCCACCGAAGGGGTCGGCGGATGAGCAGCGGCGACGTCACCTACGGCGGGCTCGCGCTGTCGCTGCTGCTGGTCGCGATCGCGGTCGTGATCTCGCTGCGCGAGCAGCTGCGCCTGGAGCGCGAGATGCTCGTCGCGGTCGCGCGGTCGTTCGTGCAGCTGCTGATCGTCGCAATCGGCCTGGGCCTGATCGTCAAGCCGTCGACGTCGCTGTGGTGGTCGTGGCTGTGGGTCGCCGCGATCGTCGTCTTCGCCGCGGTGACGACGCGCAACCGAGCGCCGCAGATGCCGCATGTGCTGTGGATCGCACTGGCGGCGAACGCGACGACCGCGGTGCTCGGTCTGGGGCTCACGTTCGGCCTGGGCATCTTCCCGGCCGAGGGCCGCACGATCGTCCCGGTCGCCGGCATGGTCGTCGGCAACGCGATGAAGTCCTGCGTCGTCGTCGTCCAGCTGCTCGAGTCACTGATCGCCGACCGCCGCGACGACGTCGAGGCGCGCCTGGCGCTCGGGCTCCCGGGATCGCAGGCGGCGCGGCCGATCGTGCGTCAGGCGCTGCGCGTCGCGATCAACCCGATGATCGAGAACATCCGCGGGCTGGGGATCATCTTCCTGCCCGGCGCGATGACCGGCCTGATCCTCGCCGGCGTCAAGCCGAAGGACGCCGTGCTCGTCCAGCTGGCGATCATGTGGATCATCCTCGGCGGCGTCGTGATCACGACCGCCACGACCGCCGTCATCGGGACGCGGCAGCTGTTCACTGACGACGAGCGGCTGATCCCGATCGCGCGCTCGACGCTCGACGAGTAGGACCCCCAGCTCAAATCGGGTGCAGTTAGGTGCGCCAGGTCTGACAAACTGCACCCGATTCGGGGCGGGCCCGGCGGTCAGGCAGGCGCGGCGGCCATCAGTTCGACCAGGTGCCCGGCGGGCGAGTGGACCTGCGTGCGCGCGGCGCCCCAGTACTCGGTGCGCGGCGCCGCCTCGTGGCCGGCGGCGCGCAGGCGGGCGATGACGGCCGCGTAGTCGGCGACCACGATCGCCGCGTGACCGCGTGACGGGACGACGGCGGCGCTCTCCGACAGCAGCAGGTGCACCTGACAGCCATCCCGCTCCACCCAGCGCGCCCGGCCCGCCAGGTCGTCGGCGAGCACCATCTCCTCAAACCCGAGCAGCTCCCAGAACCGCACCTCCTGGCCGCCCGCAGTCAGCGCCACCTCCAGCCCGACGTGCTGGATCACCCCGCGACCCCCGCCCGCTCCAGGTTCTCGGCGTGGATCCGGCGCTGCTCGCCGCTGCGCCGCGCCAGCGGCAGCTCCCACGTCTCCAGGTACTGCGCGTCCTCGCGCAGGATCGCCAGCGCGCGCGCGGAGTCCAGCACCGCGCCATGGCCGGGGACGACGTGGTCGGCCTGCTCGACGAGCGGTCGCAGGCGCTCCAGGGTCGCGCGGTACGCGGACACCGACCCGCCGTCCGACAGCATCGGGATCTCGACCGGCGACAGGTGGTCGCCGCAGACGAGCACGCCCGCCCACGGGATCCAGATCGCCATGCCGTCGGCGACGTGGCCCTCGGTCGGGTGCAGCTCCAGATCCTGCTCCCCGACGGTCAGTTTGCCCGGAACCGGCAGCGCTTGCAGCTCACCGAGCTGCAACGGCCGCGGCCGCTCGCAGTAGTGCGCGTCGTCGAACGCTCGCAGCTCGCGCGCGGCCTCGCCGGGCGATCCGGTCAGTCGCGCGGCCGTCGTCTCGGCGACGCCGAGCGCGGCACCCGGGAACGCCAGGCGGCCGAGCAGGTGGTCCCAGTCGCCGTGCGTCGCGATCAATCCCGTGCAGGGCCAGCCGACCTGCTCGAGCATCGCCGGCAGCGCCTCGAGCTCGTCGGGCAGCACCGGCGAGTCGATGACGAACGCCTCGTCACCGGAGCGGACGATCGTGCACGTCGTCTGCCAATAGGCCGACGTGCAGACGATCACGTCCTCGTGCACGCCGACGACGCGCATCGCGGGCTCCGATCAGACAGCGCCGAGGAGCTTGGCGGCCTCGAGCAGCGTCTTGACCTCGGCGGTCGGCTTCTTCGCGCTCGGGTCCAGCTGCTCCTTCTTGCGGTTGACCCAGATCACGGGCACCTTGAGCTTCAGGCACGGCTCGATGTCCGTGTGCAGGCCGGAGGCGATGTGGACCCAGTTCTTCTTGCTGCCGACGCGGCGCGCGAACTCGTTGAAGTGCGCCGGCTCCGGCTTGTAGGCACGCACCTGCTGCGCGGTCACGACGAGGTCGAAGACGTGCGGCAGGTGACGGCGCGTCTCGCCGAGCAGCTTGTCGTCGATGTTGGCGACGAGGCCGGTCTGGAACTTCTTGCCGAACCGCGTCAGCTGCGTGTTGGTCTCCTTGAACGGCGTCCAGCGCGGGATCGACGCCGGCAGGAAGCCGGCGCGCGAGGGTTCAAGCGGCCACTCGAGCTCCTTGGCGATCGTCGTGACGCAGCGGCGCAGGACCTCGGCGTAGAGCTCGTACGAGCCGCTCTGGATCTCGTGCTGGAGCTCGAGGAAGCGGCTCAGGATCCGCTCGCGGTCGGAATCCTCGATCGGAAATCCGTCGCGCGACGCCTCTCGCTTGAAGGCGTTGAAGATCCCCGTCTCCCAGTCGATCAGCGTGCCGTACGCATCGAACGTGACCCAAGTGACCTTCGCGGGGAGCGCCATAGGTGGGCCATTCTAGGAACCGGCCGAGAGAAGGCCGCGGACGACCGCTCAGCGGTGGCGGCGGGGCGGGCAGATCGTGAGCCGCCGCTGCCCGACCAGCATCCGCCCGTCGGTCAGCTCGTCACTGATCTTCAGCATCACGCCCTTGCGCGGCAAGGCTTGCAGCGTGACCGTCCGCAGCAGGCGGTCGCCGACGCGGTGACGCACGCGCACACCGCCGAGATAGATCGACGCGGCGCTGATCGCCGGCTTCTGCGGCCTGATCCGCAGCACCAGGGTCCGCCCCCTGATGCACGCACCGGGCTTGGGCAAGCCCGCGAGCAGCCGGCCGATCGCGGTGTTCGCCGTCGGAACCGACCCTGGCGGCCGCGGTTCGACCGTGAACGAGGCCTGCGCGCGATCGCTGCTGGGCGCGGCGTCCTCGACGTCCGAACTGACCGAGGCGAGGATCGTCTGCACCCCCTGACCGAGCCCGCCGACGACGATCGCGCGGGACGCGGTCGCGGCCGGCGCGAGCGTTCCCAGCGTGCACGTGACCTTCCCCGCCGCGGCCGCACAGCCGTCGGGCATCGACACGACCTTTGCGCCGTCGGGCAGCACGACCTGGACCATCGCGTTGGGCGCCGGCCCGAGCCCTCCGTCGGCGACGTCCGCGGTGATCGTCACGTTCTCGCCGACGGTCGCCGGGTCGGGCGTCGTCGTCAGCGCGAGTTTGAGGTCCGGTGGCTGGTTGACGACCGTCAGGGCCGCGACGGAGTTGTTCTCCTGCGTCGGATCCTTGACGTCGCGACCCAGCTGGTCGACCATGCCGGCGGAGGCGGTGACCTGCAGCGATCCCTGGTGCACATCGGCGAGCTCGAGCGGAATCGAGGCCGAGGCGTGCGGCGCGAGGACGCCCAGCGTGCACTGGACGACGGGCGGGTTCTCGAATGGGCAGCCCTTGGCGCTGGCGACGCTGACCGGCTGCACGATGATGAAGAGGACGCTGACGCCGTAGGCCGGCGCGTCGCCGTCGTTGGTCACCGTCGCCGTATAGACGACGGGGCGCCCGGCGATCGCCGGATCCGGGGTGACGACCAGTCGCAGCGACAGGTCCGGGCCGGCCGCGGCGGCAGGGGCGGGCGCCGCCGCCGTCAGCGCGATCAGCAGCGCGAGCGCCGCGAGCAGCACGGTCCTTCGTGACCCATGGAGCAGCATCGACCTCCCATTGGAGCACGCCGGGCACCCTGTGCGCGCCGCTGACGGCGGCCTTGCGCCGGCAGACGGCCGCCCACCGACGATCACTAGAGTCACCGCCGCCATGGACCTTCTCGAATATCAGGGCAAGCAGCTGTTCGCCCGGCACGGCATCCCCGTGCCCACCGGCATTCCCGCGCGCAGCGTCGACGAGGCGGTCGCCGGGGCCGACCAGATCGGGTACCCGTGCGTCGTCAAGGCGCAGGTGAAGATCGGCGGGCGCGGCAAGGCCGGCGGCATCAAGATCGCCCAGAACGCCGACGAGGCGCGCGAGCACGCGACCGCGATCCTCGGCCTGGACATCAAGGGCTTCATCGTCCACGAACTGTGGATCGAGGGCGCCTCACAGATCGAGGCGGAGTACTACGCGTCGATCATCTTCGACCGCTCGGCCAAGAAGCCGCTGGTGATGTTCTCGACCAAGGGCGGCATGGACATCGAGGCCGTCGCAGACGAGACGCCCGAGGCGATCGCGACGCTGCACGTCGATCCGCTGCTCGGCTTCCAGGCCTACGAGGGCCGGCGGCTCGCATTCGACGGCGGCGTCGACGCTGACCTGATCCGCCCGGTCGGCGCATTCCTCGCCAAGCTCTACGACACGTTCATCGCCGAGGAGGCGATGCTCGTCGAGGTCAACCCGATGATCATCACGCCCGAGCGCACCGTCGCCGCGCTCGACGCCAAGGTCACGCTCGACGACAACGCGCTGTTCCGGCACAAGGAGAACGCCGACCTGCGCGACCCGAGCGCCGAGGATCCGCAGGAGCAGATGGCGCACGAGCGCGGGCTGACCTACGTGAAGCTCGACGGTGACATCGGCATCCTCGGCAACGGTGCCGGCCTGGTCATGAGCACGCTCGACGTCGTCGCGCAGTTCGGCGGCGAGCCCGCCAACTTCCTCGACGCCGGCGGCGGCTCGAAGGCCGAGGCGATCACCAGCGCGGTCGAGGTGATCCTCTCCAACGAGAAGGTCAACGCCGTGCTGTTCAACATCTTCGGCGGCATCACGCGCTGCGACGAGGTCGCCAACGGCCTGATCGAAGCCTTCCGCACGATCAACCCGACCGTGCCGTTCGTGGTGCGGCTCGACGGCACCAACGACGTCGAGGGCCGGCGGATCCTCGCCGAGGCGAACCTGCCCGGCGTCCACACGGCGGCGACGATGAACGAAGCCGCCGAGCGGGTCGTCGCACTGGCCAAGGAGGCCGCTGGATCATGAGCGTCATCGTCGGCACTGACACGCGCCTCTGCGTGTCCGGGATCACGGGCAGCGAGGGCACGTTCCACACGCTGAACAACAAGCGGTACGGCACGAACGTCGTCTCGGGCGTCACGCCCGGCAAGGGCGGGCAGGACGTGGACGGCATTCCCGTCTTCAACACCTTCCACCAGGCCGTGGCGGAGAGCGGCGCGAACACGGCGATGATCTTCGTCCCGCCGCCGTTCGCCGCCGACTCGATCCTCGAGGCCGCGGACGCGGGCATCGAGACGATCATCGCGATCACCGAGGGCATCCCCGCGCATGACGAGCTGCGCGTCTACACGCAGCTGAAGCGGATGCCCGGCGTGCGGCTGATCGGCCCCAACTGCCCCGGCGTGCTCTCCCCAGGCAAGGCGAACGTCGGGATCATCCCGGCGTCGTTCTTCAAGGAGGGCAACGTCGGCGTCGTCTCGCGGTCCGGCACGCTGACCTACCAGATCGGCAACGAGCTGGCCCAGCGCGGGTTCGGCAACTCGACGATCGTCGGCATCGGCGGCGACCCGGTTCCGGGCACGAGCTTCATCGACGTCCTCGGGCTGTTCCAGGACGACCCGGAGACCGAGCTGATCGTGATGTCCGGCGAGATCGGCGGCGACGCCGAGGAGCAGGCCGCCGAGTTCATCGCCGAGCACGTCACGAAGCCGGTCGTCGGCTATATCGCCGGCTTCACCGCTCCCCCCGGCAAGACGATGGGCCACGCCGGCGCGATCGTCTCCGGCTCCAAGGGCACGGCCGTCGCGAAGGCCGAGGCGCTGGAAGCCAAAGGCGTGCGCGTGGGCCGCACACCGACGCAGGTCGCGGACATCGCCGTGGAGATTCTGGGCGGGTAGGTCGTGGTCGGCGCCCTTGTGCTGCGCGAGGCGACGGTGGCCGAGCTGGTTGGAAGAGTGTGGAGCGGGCGCCAGGCTTGCGGGTGGGACCGAGAACCGCGACGCGCCCCGGCGGGCTGGATGCCGCCGAGGCGCGTGTGATGCGGTGCCGCGTTTCGCGGTGTGTGCTGCGCGATCGCTAGTTGGACGACGTCGCGCCCGAGGCGCCGGTCGCTCCGGCCGGCGGCGGGCCGCCCGGGCCACCGTGGCCGCCGGGACCACCGGGACCACCGGCGGGCTTGAACGAGGCGTCGCCGGCGAAGACGTTCGCGCCGTCGGACGACTGCTCGATGTGGACGCGGTCGCCGGCCTTGAGGTCGGCCAGCGTGGCGGTCCTGCCGTTGCGCACGACCGTCGCCCCGCTCGGGACGATGACCGTCACGGTCCTATAGGCGACCGTGGGGGTGCCCTCCTTGATCGTCACGTCGCTGCCGGAGACGGACGCGACGACGCCGCTGTCCTCGGTGCGCGTGATGAACGCCGTGCCGGCCTTGTTGAGGACGACGGACTCCTCGTGGACGGCCGGTGACCCCGGCCCACCCACCCGGCCGCCGGGCGGACGGCCCGGCTTCGTCGAGGACTGCGAGGACGTCGCCTGCGTGCTGCTCTTCTTCGCCGTCGCCGCCGATCCGCTGGCGATGCCGGCGGTCGCGCCGACCATGACGCAGAGGGCCGCGGCAGCTCCGCGCTTGAGGGTTCGTGACTGGTTCATGTGAGTTGCTCCTTGGTGTGGTGGATGACTCCAACCACGATCGAGCGGCGGGCGAAGGCCGGACTCGGAATGCCGTAAGACAGTCGTAGGAACCGCTACGCGGCGGCCGGCGCACCGAAGCGCACCTGCACCAGCGCGCCGCCACCGGAGGCGTTCCCGGCGGTCGCCGAGCCCCCGCGGGCCTCGGCCGCCTGGCGGACGATCGCCAGGCCGAGGCCCGACCCGGGCATGCGGCGGGCGTCCGCGGCGCGATAGAAGCGGTCGAACACGAACGGCAGATCGCCGTCACCGAAGCCCGGCCCGTGATCGCGCACGCTCAGCAGGCCGCCGTGCAGGCGCACCTCGACGCGGCCGTCGACGGGGCTCCACTTTCGCGCGTTGTCGAGCACGTTCGTGATCGCGCGCGTGACGCGCTCGGGCGCGTTCTCGATCACGATCGGCTCGAGCTGCACGTCGAAGTCCAGCCCTGGGGCACGTCGGCGCGTGCGCTCGATGCACTCGGCGACGATCTGCGCCAGCTCGATCGCCTCGATCTCCTCACTCGCGCGCGCGTCGCGGGCGAGTTCGACGACATCGGAGACCAGCTGCGTCAGCTCGTCGAGCTCGGCGATGATGTCGTGCTGCAGCGCCTCGCGCTCACCCGCGGGCAGCTCATCGGCGCGCAGGAACACCTGGACGTTGCTGCGCAGCGCGGCGATCGGCGTGCGCAGCTCGTGCGAGGCGTCGGCGACCAGGTGGCGCTGGGCCTCGACCGACCGCTCGAGCGCGTCGAGCGTGCGGTTGAAGCTCCCGGCCAGGCGCTGCAGCTCGGGCGCGTCGCCGCCCTCCAGCCGCAGACTCGTGTCCGGTGCGCCGGCGACGGCTTCGGTGCGGGTCGTGAATGCGCTGATCGGCGCCAGCGCGGTACGCCCGACGAGGCCGCCGAGCGCTGCTGCCAGCAGGATCCCCGCGGCGCCGAACACGAGGTAGGTGATCAGCAGATCGTGCAGGACATTGTCGACCTCGGTCAGCGGCCGGGCCACCTGGACGGCCTCGTTGTCGGCCGCATTGGCGGCCGTCAGCACGCGCAGGCGGGTGCCGTCGACGGTGACGTCCTCGAAGTATCTGCCGCGGCCGGTCCGCGCGATCGCGCGAACACGGTCGTCCACGGGCAGCTTCGCCTTCCCGGCATCAGCCGCGCGCACCGTCCCGTCGGCCGCGACGAACTGGAAGTACCCCGGCGCGCCGCCGAACGCCGGGGCGCCCGGCGCCTCGTCCCGAGGCCGGCCGGCATCCGGCCCGGCCGATGGGCCGCCAGGCCCGTTGGGGCCGCCGGCGCGACCGCGCGTGAAGCCGTTGACGCGCTCGGTCAGCGCCCGATCGATCTCGCCGCGCAGATTGCTGCGCGTCGCGATGTACGACGACACGCCCATCGCGGCCACGACCGCCGCGACTGCCACGGCGACCGCGAGCGCGATGCGGCGGCGCAGGCTCATCGCGCGGGCTCCGCGTCGGGGCCGACCGGCACGTCGGTCGAGCGATGACGCGCCGTCATGGCTCGCGCAGGACGTAGCCGACGCCGTGCACCGTCTGGATCAGGCGCCGTTCGCCCTCGGCTTCGAGCTTGCGTCGCAGATAGCCGATGTAGACGCGCAGCGCGTTGCCGCCGGGTCCGAAGTCATAGCCCCAGACGCGGTCGTAGATCAGCTCCGGCGACAGGACCCGTCGCGCGTTCAACATCAGGAGCTCGAGCAACTGGAACTCGGTGCGCGTCAGGTCGACCGCGCGGTCCCCGACGCGCACGGCGTGGGCGTCGGGATCGAGGTCGAGCTCCTCGAAGTGCAGGACGCGGCCGTCGGCGTCAGCGCTTCGGCGCAGCAGCGCCCGCAGCCGCGCTTCGAGCTCACCGACGTCGTAGGGCTTGGTCAGGTAGTCGTCGGCGCCCGCGTCGAGGCCCGCGATCCGGTCCGAGACGGCCTCGCGCGCGGTCAGCATCAGGATCGGCGTCCGATTGCCGGCCGACCGCAGCGCCCGGCAGACCTGGAGCCCGTCCATCTGCGGCATGCCGACGTCGAGCACGATCACGTCGGGAACCTCGGTCCCGGCCTTCAGCAGCCCTTCCGCGCCGTCGGCCGCGAGCAGGACCTCGTAGCCGCTCAGCAGCAGCGCCCGCCGCAGCGCGGCGCGCACGTCGTCGTCGTCCTCGATGACCAGGGCTCGCATCGGCGCGAACGCTACGCGCCACTGCGGGCGAGAGGCTGCCCGGCGGCGGCAGAGCGCCGTCCGAAGCAGTCGGCGACGCGCAACGCGAGGGCGACGAGCGCCGGCAGCGCGGTGATCGCGATCAGCGCGACGAACCACGTCGAGCCCGCGTCGGTACCTTCGGCGAACGTGTGGACGAGTGCTCCGATCCACGCCAGCAGCGTGAACCGGTGGATCACGCGCCAGCGCTGGATGCCGATGCGATCGCGCACGTAGTACGACAGCCCGAGCGCGATCAGCGACCAGCCGGCGACGATCCCCGCAGCCGTCGCCGGCGTGCGGTGGCTCGAGGCGAACGGGATCGTCACGTCGATCAGGCTCGGGCGCAGGTAGGTATCGCCGAGCAGCGAGAGCCCGTGGATCGTGATCGCGATCATCACCGACAGCGAGAGGACCTCGTGGATCGTCCGGCGGCCGGCGTTCGGGCCCTTCGCCAGGCGGCCGCTCATCACGAGGCCGAAGCCGACGGTGGCACTGGCAAGGATCATCGCGGTCGTCCCCGCGGCGCGGCTGGTGATCCAGAAGAACTGGGTGGAGGGATCGGTGGTCATCGTCAGGACGTCGTGCTCATGAGGTCGTCGTGGTCACGGCTGCCGGCGCCGAGGCCGACGATGCGGTCGCTGCGACCGCGGCCTTGGACACGACGGCGGTCGTCGTCGTCCCAGTCGCATTCGATGACGACCCGGCTCCCGCCAGCTGCGTGTACAGCCCGGACCAGACGCCGACGAACAGCGTCAGCGCGCCCGCGGCGACGCCGCGACGTATGCGGTTGGTGCGCCGGCGGCGGGCCGTCAGGTTGGCGCGGTGGTCGGTGGGGGTGGTCGGGGGGGTCATGGCGGTCCTCGGATCGGTCGGGGAGGTGCTGATGACCGAGAGGATCGGGACTGACCCTTCGAGCGGTGTGTGCCCGGCGTAAGAGGATCGTGAGAGCCCTGCGACCGGCGCGGTCCACAGCGCCGACTACGCTGCCCGGCGGTGGCAAAGGGCGACAAGCCAAAGGATGCGCGCGAGACGCTGAATCAGCTGGAGAAGCGGCTACGCGACCTCGAGCGTGAGCTGCGAGCCGGCGCGCCCGACCAGCCGGCAGCCGGCGCGCCCGCCCCGCCCCCCCCGCC
>JBBRFO010000091.1:0-10886 GCA_038224135.1 Solirubrobacterales bacterium | reverse complement strand
GCCGGAGATGTGGTCGGTGCCCGGAAGATCCTGCGCGGGACCGCCGGTGATCGGATCACCGGAGTTCTGCGCGGCACGACGTGCCTTGCGCGCCTTCGCGCGCTGTCGATCACGAGCCACGACGGATCCCGGCTAGCGGGTCTCCTTGTGGGACGTCGAACGCCGGCACCACTTGCAGTACTTCTGCAGGGTGATGCGGTCCGGCGTGTTGCGCTTGCTCTTGTTGGTCTGGTAGTTGCGCCGCTTGCACTCCTCGCAGGCGAGGGTGATTGCGATGCGCACGTCGCCGCGGGCCATGTGGTGACTCCGGTCGGAAGGTCGCTCGATCGGACGCGGCCGGGGCAGAAAAACGACCCGCCCCGGGCGAGTCGAAAGCGAAGTGTAGCGCGGCCGGGACGGCGGAGGCGCGTCGCCCGCGCCGGGTACTCAGGCCCGCGCGCCGGCCTTCGGGTCCAGCCGCGACATCGTGACCGCGGCGGTCAGCCCGACCGGGCCGCGATCGCCGGAGGAGCGTCGGTAGACGCCCTTGACCGGCGGCACATCGGCGTAGCTGCGGCCGTGGCCGATCTTCACGTGGGCCTCCCCCGCGAGCCGGCGATTGGTCGGATCGGCGCCGACCCAGACCGGTTCTCCGCGACCGTCGAGCCCGGGCATCAATGCTTCGAGCCAGGCGTGCGTCTCGACCTCGAGCGAGTCCGAGCCGCCGTCCTGCGGAGCGGCCCAGAGGTAGCCGGAGACGTATCGCGCCGCGATCCCGTGGCGGCGCAGCAGGACCAGCGCGAGGTGCACGAAGTCCTGGCAGACGCCGGCCCCCGCGGCGAGCAGGTCCTCGATCGTCGATCCGACGTAGGTCACGCCCGGGCGGTATTCGAAGCGATCGGGGACGAGCTCGCACAGCAGCCTGAGCGTCGCCAGCGGCGAGGTCGCCCGGATCGTCTCCGTCAGGTCGTCGAGACCGGCGACCACGGGCTCGTCACCCCAGGGGAGCAGGTACTCGCCGGCGACCTCGCGATAGCCGGTGGCGCCGAGCGCATTCCACGGTCCGGCCTGCGGCTCCGGCGGCTCGGAGGTGACCACACGGGCGCGGACGTCGATCGTCAGGTGATCGTGGGCGGCCGGGACGCCGAACTCCAGCACCTCGGTTCCGAAATAGTCGAGATTGCGCGTGACGCGCGTCTCGGGGTCGATCCGGAGGTGGAATTCGTCGCAGCGCTGGGTCGACGTCGTCGCCGGCCGGACCCGCAGCGCGTTGAGGTTGTCGGTCACGGCGCCGGCGTACTGGTACTCGGTGACGAAGTGGATCGCGAAGTGCATGATCAGAAGACGACCGACGCCGGCGCGGACGCACCGGCGAAGTACCGCTCGGCGACATCCTGATCGACGCGGGCGAGCTCGTGCTGGACGGTCTCACACGCGGCGAGCAGCTCGCCGTCGTCCTCGAGTGCCCGGCGCTGGAAGTCCAGGTCCGCCGCCAGGCGGCCGAGGCGCAGCACCGGCTCGGAGTTGCGAGGCGCCGAGTCGGCGTGCGTCAGCGCGTCCTGGACGGCGTCGACGGCCGCGGCGACGCTGTCGGGATAGCTGCGCTCGAACAGCAGGAAGCGGGCAACCGGGCGGGCGTTCGGCGGCGCCGGAACGGCACGCAGATAGGCATGGAAGCCGCCGACGGCCTGGAGCAGCGCCAGCGCCTGCCCGTCGGCGGCCTCGACGGCGCGCTCGCGCGCGGGCAGCGCGACGCGCAGCATCCGCAGGACCATGTCAGCGGCTTCGATGCGGCCGCCGGCGTCGAGGAACGACTTGCCCTCGTCGCGCAGCATCGTGCGGTCGGCCAGGCCCCAGATCAGGGCGGCGCGCTCCTTGACGTAGCGGCACGACGCATACGGCCCGCCCGGCGCCGCGCGCCGCGCCGGCTCGTCGGCGCGCATCGTCAGCGCGGTCATGTTTACGGCCTCCCACATGTCGGTGCTGATCACGTCGCGGACCGTGCGCGCACCTTCGCGCCCGCGCTCGACGTGGGCGCGCACCGAACCGGGCCAGTCGGCGTCGAGCGTCAGCCGCGACAGCGCGACCTCGCGCGTGACGACGTCGCTCGCGGGCGTGTCGCCGAGGATCGCCAGCAGCGCGTCCCAGCCGATCGTGACCCCAGACTCGCGCGCCCCCTGCAGCTCGGCCTGGAAGATGCCCTCGACGGCCCGCGCGGTGAATTCCGCGCGCGCGAGGTTGCGGCCGAGCCAGTAGAGCTCATGAGCGATGCGGGCTAGCACGGTTCGTCCTGCTGCTGCTGCTGCTGCGCCTGGCCGCTCCAGCCGCCGTAGCGCAGATCCGGCAGCACCGGTGGCAGCGCATCGGCAAGCGGCGGCTCGGGCCGTTCGGGCGCGTCCGCGTCCCGCTCCAGCACCCACGTGTCCTTGGAGCCTCCCCCGCGCGAGGAGTTGACGATCATCGAGCCCTCCCGCAGCGCGACGCGCGTCAGCCCTCCGGGCACGATGTCGATGCGCTCGCCGAAGACCGCGAACGGCCGCAGGTCGACGTGGCGCGGCGCCAGCCCGCCGCCGCCCGGCGTCACGATCGGCACCGTCGACAGCTGGACGACCTCCTGGGCGATCCAGCGCTCGGGGTCGGCCTGGATCTGCAGCGCGATCGCCTGCAGCTCGGCGTCACTGGCCTGCGGTCCGATCGTCACGCCCTTGCCGCCCGACTCGCCGGTCGGCTTGATGACGAGCTCGCCGAGCCGCCCCAGGACGTAGGCGCGCTGCTCGGGCTCGGCGAGCAGATACGTCTTGACGTTCTCGAGGATCGGCTGCTCGCCGAGGTAGTACTCGATCATCTGCGGGACGTAGTGATAAACGGCCTTGTCGTCGGCGACGCCGGTCCCGATCGCGTTGGCGATCGCGACCGCTCCGGCGCGGTAGGCGCGGATCAGCCCGGGAACCCCGAGCACCGAGTCGGCGCGGAACTCGAGCGGATCGAGGAAGTCGTCGTCGAGCCGGCGATAGACCGCGTGGACGCGCTCGAGCCCGCGGGTCGTGCGCATGTACAGGACGTCGTCACGGACGACGAGGTCTGACGCCTCGACGAGCTCGACCCCCATCTGCCGCGCAAGGAACGCGTGCTCGAAGTAGGCCGAGTTGAGCGGCCCCGGGGTCCAGACGACCACGGTCGCCTCGCTGTCGGCCGACGGCGCGACCGAGCGCAGGGCTCGCAGCAGCAGCTGCGGGTAGTGGTCGACCGGCCGCACGCGGTAGCGCTCGAACAACCCGGGAACGATGCGCGTCATCGCCGCGCGGTTCTCGAGCACGTAGGAGATGCCCGACGGGGTGCGGACGTTGTCCTCGAGCACCTTCCAGGTGCCGTCGGCGTCCTGGACAAGATCGCAGCCGGCGACGTGGCAGTAGACGCCGCCCGGTGGCCGCACGCCGTGGACGGCACGCGCAAAGTGCGAGCGACCGGTGATCAGCCGCCACGGGACGATCCCCTCGCGGACGATCTCGCGTCCGTGGTAGACGTCGTCGATGAACGAGTTGAGCGCGCGGATGCGCTGTGCGAGACCGCGCTTGATCGTGTCCCACTCGTCGGCCGCGAGGATCCGCGGGACGAGGTCGAGCGGAAACGGCCGCTCGCGCGTGGGACCGTCGTCGCTGCTGGTCTCAAACGTGATGCCCTGCTGCAGGAACAGCGCCTCGCCGCGGCGGCCGGCGTCGGCCAGCGCCTCCGGCCCGAGGTCGTCGAGCGCGGCGACCAGCGCTGCAGCGACCGGACGCGGGGTCCCGTCCGGGGCGAACACCTCATCGCGTGAGGGCCCGACCGGGCGGTAGCGACGAGCGGGCTGTGGCGCGGGAGCCTCGGGCTGCATCCAGCTGCATCATGGCGCGAACCGCGGCGCGGGTCCTCCTCCCGTCGTCGGAATCATGACGCGCCCGGTTGTACGACAGGGCGGACCGCCCGCCAGGGCCGCCGATACGCTGAAGCGATGGAGGCGACCGGCGCGACGGGGCTTGCCCGCCTGCGCGCCGCGCGTGCGGACAACCCGGACCTGACCTCGTTCCTGGGCGTCTTCGGGTCGACGTTCCTGTGCTTCCTGGCGATCGGCGCCGTGCTGCCGGTGCTGCCGCGGTACGTCCGCGGACCGGTCGGCGCCGGCGATGTGGAGGTCGGGCTGGTGATCGGTGCCTTCGCGCTGACCGCCTTCTTCGGGCGTCCGCTGGGCGGTCGTCTTGCCGACCGGCGCGGCCGCAAGCTCGTGCACCAGATCGGGATGGCGATCTGCATCATCGCCGGCGGCCTGCTGTTCCTGCCGTTCGGGGTCGCGGGCCTGATCTTCGCGCGGCTGGTGCTCGGCCTCGGTGACGGCTGGGTCTTCACCGCCGGCGTCACATGGATCGTCGACCTCACGCCCGCCGCGCGCCGCGGCCAGGCGATCGGGATCTTCGGGCTGTCGATCTGGGGCGGGCTGACCTTCGGCGCCGTGATCGGTGAGGCGATCCGTCAGGCCGGCGGCTACGACGCCGTGTGGGCCTTCGCGACGCTCGCGCCACTGGCCGGGTTGCTGCTCGGCAGCACGGTTCGCCCCGGCGTCGGGCACCTGGACGACGCCGCCGGCGCGGGTCCGGCGCGGCTGAGCCTGCGCACGCTCGTCCCGCGCGAGGCGCTGCGGCCGGGGGCGGCGCTGGCGTTGTCGAATGCCGGCTACGGAACGATGTCGGCATTCGTCGTGCTGCTGCTGGAGGAGCGCGGCATCGGCCATGGGGCGACGGCGTTCACGCTGTTCGCGGGCTGCGTCGTCCTCACGCGCCTGGCCGTCGGGCGGCTGCCCGACCGCATCGGACCGCGACGCAGCGCGGCAGGCGCGGGGACGGTCCAGGCGATCGGCCTGGCGCTGCTCGCGTCCGCCCACAGCTGGCCCGTCGCGGCGGCCGGTGCGGTGATCATGGGTGCCGGGACGTCGCTCGTGTTCCCGTCGCTGGCACTGATGGTCGTCCGGCGGACCGGCGACGACGGCCGCGGTGCTGCGATGGGCGGGTTCACCTCGTTCTTCGATCTGGGCTTCGGTCTCGGCGCACCGTTCGCCGGGCTGGTGGCGTCGCTCGGCGCCGGCGAGCGCTATGACCGCGCGTTCTATGCCGGCGCCGCGTTGTGCCTGCTCGGGGCCGCCGTCGGCTTCGTGGCCACGCGCGACATCCCGTCGGCCCGGGCGGTCGGCTGATGGCGTCGATGCTCGTCATCACGCATCCGGGCGGCGGCACCAGCGGCGTTCTCGAGCAGGCGGCGGGGAGCGCGGGCGTGACGCTCGAGGAGTGGAGCCCGGCCGCGGGCGGTCGCCCGTCGGCGGCGCTGGAGGCGTTCGACGGGCTCGTCGTCCTCGGGGGCGGGCAGAACGTCGTCGAACGGGACCGTCGCCCGTATCTGAACGACGAGATCGACGCGATCGCCGCGTGGCACGCCACCGGCAGGCCGCTGCTCGGCGTCTGCCTCGGTGCACAGCTGCTGGCCGCTGCGACCGGCGGCGGTGTCGCCCGACTGCCGGTGCCGGAGGTCGGCTGGTTCGACGTCGAGCGCCTCGCGGCCGGAGCCGACGATCCGCTGCTCGGCTTCGGCAGCCCGCCGATCCGCAGCTACCAGTGGCACAGCTGGGCCGCCGAGCCACCGGCGGACGCCGTCGTGCTCGCGCGCAGCCCCGCCTGCCTGCAGGCCTTTCGGCTCGGCAACAGCTGGGGGGTGCAGTTCCACCCCGAGGTGACGGGCGCAATCGTGGCCGAGTGGATCGACGACTGGCGCAGCGATGGCGACGTCGTCGAGCAGGGCTTCGACCCGGATGCGGCGCACGCCCAGGCCGAGCGCGAGTTGCCGGCGTGGAACGCCTACGGCCGCGAGCTGTTCGGCCGCTTCCTCGCGCTGTCGCTCTGACGGCGACTCCAGGCGATCGCCGGCTGCTCGACGAATCGCCAGCTGAGCCAGCCGGCCAGCAGCGCGAGCGGCAGGCCGACGAGCAGCGCCCCCGCGACGCTGAGCGGCAGCAGGCCGTGACCGCGCAGCACGAGCAGCAGCGGGACGTGCCAGAGAAAGAAGCCGTAGGAGACCTCGCCCGCCCAGGTGAGCGGGCGGACCAGGAGCACGGCCGGAGGACGCGTGACGGCGACCGCGATCATCACCGCGAACCCGAGCGCCGCCGGCAGGTCGCGCGTCACACGCAGCGTCGCCGCCAGTCCGCTCCCTGGCTGTGCGACGGCGTGCAGCACCCCGTTGGCGACGATCAGGGTCGTCGCGACGGCGAGCGCGACCCCGGCGGCGCGGCGGCGCGGCCGCCAGTGGTGCGCGAGCGCGGCGCACAGCATCCCGAGCGCGAACGAGGGCAGCATCGCCGGCAGCGACTTTGAGACGGTCTGCGGTGTGGGACTGCCGTCGGTGCCGATCCACCAGTTGAACGCGATCCCGGCGGCGAGCAGGATCAGCGGAACGGCGACCAGGCCCAGCCGCGGCCGTCCGCGCAGCGCGAGCCACGCGAAGATCGGGAGCACGAGGTAGAAGCTGGCCTCGATCGCCAGTGTCCATGTCGGCGGGACGAGCGTCAGGACGGTTTCGGCATCCTGGTTCTGGCCGAAGATGAGGAACAGCGGGAGCTTGCCGACCGGCGGCAATCGCACGCCCGGCGAGCCCTCCAGCGGCCAGAGGATCAGGATCGCGACGCCGATCGCCAGGTAGTACGCGGGCAGGATGCGGGCCAGGCGCCGGAGCGCGTACGGGCCCAGCGCCGGACGCCGCGCGCCATCGAGCCCGGCTCGCACCCAGGCGCCGTAGAGCAGGAAGCCGGAGAGCACGAAGAACAGCACCAGCCCGACGCGCAGTTGCGAGAGCAGCTGGTCGTCGAGGCCGCCGCCGCGGGCGTCGGCGATGACGCGTTCACGTGTGTAGAGCCATGCGTGAAAGCCGAACACCGCGAGCGCCGCGACGCCGCGGACGCCCTCCAGCGCGCCGTGGCGCGCGGCGATGGCCACCCGGTCCGGCGTCGGCGTGCCGGGTGCCGCGGCCACGCGCGCAGGCTAGTACAGGTGACCGACTCATCCCCGGGTGAGCGGTCCTCTACGGTGTGCCGCCGATGCCGCTGGACCCCCGCACCCCGGTCATCGTCGGCGTCGCCCAGCGCACCTGGCGCGACGGCGACGCGCCCGACCCGATCGAGATGTGCGCCGAGGTGGTGAGCGTGGCCGCAGCCGATGCAGGGCCGGGTGACCGGCTGCTGGCGCGGGCAGCATCGTTCGCGGTCGTCGACATCGCCTCGCGGCGCTGGGCAGACCCGGCCGCGCTCGTCGCCGCCCGCCTGGCGCTCGCTCCGGGCGAGACGCTGCGCACCGAGCTCGGCGGCGACGGCCCGTTGCTGCTGCTGAGCGACATCGCGACGCGCATCGCCGCCGGACACCTCGATGCCGGCGTGATCTGCGGCGCCGAGGCGCTGGCGACGCTGGGCCATGCGCGCCGCGCGGGTGACGAGCCGGACTGGACGGCGCTCGACGACGGAGCGCGTCCCAGCCGCGTGCTCGGCACTGCTCGGGCACCCGCGAGCGACGCGGAGCTGGCCGCGAACCTGATCGCACCCGTCGTCGTCTACCCGCTGTTCGAGCACGCGCTGTGGGCGCGGTCCGGCCTCTCGCTGCAGGCGCACCGCGCGCGGCTCGGCGAGCTCTGGTCCGGGCTGTCGCAGGTGGCTGCGCGCAACCCGCACGCGTGGAGCCCGCAGGCCGTCGACGCCGGGACGATCGCTACGCCGGCGCCCGACAACCGGCTCGTCACGCAGCCCTACACCAAGCTCCTGAACTCGAACATCCAGACCGATCAGGCGGCGGCGCTGATCGTCTGCTCGGCCGGACTCGCCGAAGGACTCGGCATCCCGCGCGAGCGCTGGGTCTTCCCGTTGGCGAGCGCCCACGCGAATGATCACTGGCTCGTCAGCGAACGCGCCGACCTGCACAGCTCGCCGGCGATCCGGCACGCCGGTGCGCGAGTGCTGGCCGACGCGGGCGTCGGGATCGATGACGTCGCCGCACTCGACCTCTACTCGTGCTTCCCGTCCGCCGTCCAGATCGCGGCCGCAGAGCTCGGCATCGATCCGTTCGCCGACCGGCGGCCGCTGACGGTCACCGGCGGCCTGACGTTCGCCGGCGGGCCGGGCAACAACTACGTCACCCACAGCATCGCGGCGATGGTCGATCAGTTGCGCAGCAGCCCGGCTGACGTCGGCCTGCTCAACGCCGTCGGCTGGTACCTGACCAAGCACGCGGTCGCCGCGTTCTCCGCGCAGCCGGGTCCGCGACCCTTCACCACATCGACGGTGCAGACGGCGGTCGACGCCGCCCCGCGTCGCGAGGTTGCGATCGGCGTGAGCGGTCCGGCGACCGGCGAGGCCGCGTCGCTCGTCTATGACCGCGAGGGCCGGCCGGCAGTCGCCGCGATCGCGACGCTGCTCGACGATGGGCGGCGCGCGCTCGGCAAATCGGATGAGCCCGCCACACTGGCGGCGCTGTCTGATGCACCGCTCACCGCGCGTCCGGTGTCGCTCGGCGCAGCTGGCACCTTCACGCTCCTCGACTGACCGCCATCGAACAAGCGTCCAGGCTTCGTCCAGGCCCAGTCTTGAGCGATTTCGCCCAGCGTCGACAGATAGCGGTGGCATCGGCGTGCCCGCCCCGGTACGGTGAGCGCTTCAGAAGGTCTCGGGAGGGTCCACGGATGAAGTCGTTTGCTCGCATGATGCGCGTCGTCGGGGTGGTCGCTGCGGTCTCCGCAGGGGCTGCCGCACCTGCCCACGCGTCGCCGGTGGCGTTCGGCTCTCCGGTCGTCGCCGATCAGAACACGACGCAGCTCGGCGCGGTGCCGGGATCCGGCGCGTTGATCAGTCTCAACCCGATCGGCAGCCCGGTCGATCCGGGCAAGCAGACGATCGTCGCCCCGGATGGGGTTGCGCTCAGCCCGGGCGGGACGAACTACTTCTCCAACCCGACCGGCCTGGTGCAGCGTGAGGACCAGGTGTACGACGTCGCCGACGAGGGCCCCGACACGCTCTCGACGACGAGCCATGACGGCGCGATCATCGAGGTCAACCTGATCACCGGCAAGCAGATCCGCCTGGATCACGGGACGGAGTTCATCAACCCGACGGCGCTCGTGATCGATCCCGTCACCGACGACATCTATGTGTTGGACCGCAGCGCCGGCACCGGCGGCCGCGGAGCGATCTTCCGCATGCATGAGAACGGCATCGGCGGGATCGACGTGACGATGGTCCACGACGGCGGCTGCAACTACAACGCCGCCGGCGGGTGCGACGCCGACACGGCCTCGAATTGGCGCATGCTGCGCCCGCGCAGCATGGACATCGACGCTCAGGGACGCCTGGTCATCGCCGACCGCGACGCGGCTCAGCCGGCGCCGAATCTGTTCACCAGCGGCACGATCTTCCGCGTCGACCCGAACGCCGTTCCGATCTCGGCCGGCAATCTGGGAAGCACGCCGCGCGAAGAGCTCGCATGGGACGCCAACGGCAGCCCGAACAGCAACCCTGCGACACCGATCAACCCCGGCGGCAACCAGAACCTGCTGTATGACCCGCAGGGCGTGATCGTGCGGCCCGACGGGATCTACGTCGCGGACAGCAAGAGCAACGTGCTCGGGAACAACGCGGGCGTGATCAAGGTCGACCCCTTGACGCATTCGCAGACCCTGATCACCGGCGGGTACGCGGTCGCTCCGCCCGCATACAACTTCTTCGCCGGTGCCGTCTTCGGGATCGCACCCGTCGACCGCGGCACGTGCACCGCCGCCTCCGCGCCGAGCTGCGACGACCTCTACGTGCTCGACGCCGACTACATCGACCAGAGCTGCCTGACCGGCGCCAGCGGCATGGTCGACGTGATCGACACGACGAACACCGACGCGACCAGTAACCAAAAGCCGTTCGGGGCGTTCCCGGGCGTGGTGCCGTTCTCGTACAACTGCACGACCAACAACGTCGCCAAGGCATTCGTCCAGCCGCGTGCGCTGGTCATCTCGCGCAACCTGCCCGACCCGCCGCTGATCAGCGTCAACACCGATGCCGCCGACGTCGGCATCGGTGCATCCGACGTGTTCGAGCCGAACGACGCGACGCCGGGCCAGGTCTCCGGTTGCGGTGTCGAGGGCAGCGCGACGTGTCGCATCGCCTTCAACGTCCGGCTGAACAACGCCTGGAAGCGGACGGTCAAGGTCAACTACTCGGTCGCCAATGTGACCGCGTCGGATTCCTCGGACGCCGCGAACCTCGCGCTCGGCTTCACGCCCGATTACGTCAACCCGGCGCCGAGCGAGATCACGCTCACCTTCCCGCCGGGCGTGACCAAGCAGACGGTGTACGTCGACGTCAGCGCCGACCTGTTCGACGAGCCGGACGAGAAGCTGAAGCTGACGCTCAGCACGCCCGTCAACTCGTCGCTCGACCCGATCCCGACGCGCTCGTCCGCGCTCGGGACGATCCTCGACAACGACGCCCCGCCGAAGCTGACCGCCACCAGCCCGCCCGACTTCCTCGAGGCGAACGGCACCGTCGCCTGCAAGCTGCAACTCGACGCGATCAGCGGCAAGGACGTCGTCGTCAACTGGGCCAGCGCCGACGGCACCGCCACATCGCCGCTCGACTACACCGGCCGCACCGGCCAGGTGCTGACGATTCCCAAGGGCAAGCCCGCTTTCGGAGTTCTGCCGGCCGCCGACCTGTCGATCGGCGTGCTCGACGACACGATCGACGAGGACACCGAGAACTTCGTCTTCAACGTCGCCTCCGCAAGCAACGCGACGCTCGTCCCGACGGCCGGCGGAACGACCACGAAGTGCAACGCGAACATCCTCGACAACGACGATCCGCC
>JBBRFO010000090.1:0-11017 GCA_038224135.1 Solirubrobacterales bacterium | reverse complement strand
GACGACCGCGGCGATCGTCAGCGCGACGAGCACCCCGAGGTAGCTCCAGGGGATCGACAGGACGTCGGGTGGCGGGTCGAAGACCCCGGTCAGGACCTTCACCAGCAGCGTCGAGATGACCGCGGCGATCGCGCTGCCGAGCAGCAGTCCGCCGCCGGTGACGAAGATCGACTCGCCCCAGATGAACCCGCCGAGCTGGCGCTGCCGTGCGCCGAGCGCGCTGGCGATCGCAAACGTGCGCCGCCGCTCCTGGAAGCCGAGTCCGAGCACCAGCCCGGCCGCGGCGGCCGCCAGGATCAGCGCGAACGCCAGCTCCACCTTCGTCAGCCCGGTCAGCTCGACGGCGGTCAGGTTGGATCCGACGACCTTGCGCTGGTCGGTGATGTTCGTGACCTGGCTCTGCGTGCCGACGAGCTTGGACACGCGCCGGCCGACCGTCGCCGGGCTTGTACCGTCGGTCTGGACGAGGAACGCTCCGACGGCGCTGCTGCCGGTCTGCCGGGCGACGTAGTCGGCGTTGGCGACGATGAAGCTGTCGACCGGTGCCGTCGGGAACTCCTTGGCGATGCCGACATAGGTGAACGGGATCGTCTTGAAGCCCTTGGTCTGACCGTCCTGGAGGCGCAACTTGACGGTGTCGCCGGGGTGCAGTTGGAAGTCCTTGACCGTCTCGGCCGAGAACAGCGCTCCGCTGGGCGTCTGCTTGATGCGCTGCATCAGCTGCGCGGCCCCGGCGCCCTGGAACCAGCCGTTCTGCAGCTTGCCGGCCTTGGTGATCGTGTCGGGGCGCACGCCGTACAGGTCCTGCAGGTCGGCGCCGACATAGGCGAAGCGGTGCTGCAGCGGCTCGACCGACGCGACGCCGGCGACGTGCTTGAGCCGCGCGGCGCCCTGCGGGCCGACGTTGATCCCCGGCGACTGCGTGACGGTCACGTCGGCCCCGTTGCTGAGCCGGGCGTCGGCCTGCGCCTGCTGCTGGTAGGTCGAGTTGAACACGGCGGTGGAGCCCGCGAACGCGATCGTCAGCGCGACCAGCGCGACGGCACGCGCCAGCAACCGGCGCTGGCGGCCCATCGTTGCGGCGACGGTCGGTGCCAGCTCGCCCGCCAGCGGTCGCAGCAGCCGCGCCAGCGGCGTGCGGCCACGGACGAGCACGAGGTCGGCGATCCGGTAGGCGAGCAGCCCGGCGCCGATCCACGCCAGGACCGGGGCCAGCAACGCGTACCAGTTGACCGACACCTGGGGCACGCCCTCGGGCGCGAGGACCAGCTTGTAGCCGTTGCGCGAGGCCTGCCAGTAGACGAACCCGGCGAGCGCGATGCAGACGACATCGAGGCCGTAGCGCGCCCACCACGGGGCACGGTCGACGCGCGTGACCGAGCGGCGCTGGCCGGCCACGGTGCCCTCGCGGGCGTCGCGCCATGCGGGCAGCGCGATGCAGGCGGCGGCGATGATCAGCCCGGCGAGCGCTGCGCCACCGGCCCACAAGGCCGCGGCGGCGCTGCCGGCGCCGAAGCTCGCGGTGCCGAACGCGACCTGCCCGACGAGCAGCGCGCCGCCGAGTCCCGCGGCGACGCCGAGCACGCCGGCGAACGCCGTCTCGACCAGCCCGATCCGCACGAGCTGCCGCGTCGAAGCGCCGCGCGTGCGCAGCAGCGCCTGGTCGCGCCGCCGGCGCTGGGCGCCGGCGGCGGCGATCGACGCGGTCACCAGGCCGGCGAGGATCGCTCCCGGTACGCCGAGAAAGAGGAACAGGATCTGCGCGTACAGCGCGTCGCCGCGCGCCTTGTCGAGTGTCGCGCCGAGGTTGTCGCCGACGAGGCCGGCGCCCGCGAGCTTGGTCTCGAGGTTGCGCGCCTGACCGCTGACGCGATCGAAGGCGGCCGACGGGGAGCCCGGCAGGTGGCGGTCGAGCCCGACGTGGATCTGCGTGCGGACGCCGTTGACCGCGCCCTCGAGCTGCGTGAACTGCGTGCTCGGCAGCAGGACGATGTTGTCCGGCGGCGCCTGCGCCTGTGCGCCAGGAGGCGCGCCGACCTGCTGGAATAGCGAGTCGGCGGCGGGCAGTTCGACGATGCCGGTGATCTTGACCTTCGCGGCTGCCGCACCGGCGCGACTGATCGCGATCGTGTCGCCGGGCTGGGCTCGGAGGTTGGACGCCGTCTGCTGGGCCAGCAGCGCACCGTCGGCCGTGCCGGCCAGCAGTCGCAGTTCGCCGGGGAACGTCGCGGCGTAGCCCGCAGGCAGGCCGAGCACGCGCCCGGGGCCGGTCTGCTGCGTCGTCCCGCCGGTCGTCGACTGCAGCCCGGTCGTCGGCGCGAAGCCGACCGGCAGCGCGTGGCGCACACCCGGTGCCTTGCGCACGGTCGCGAGCACGGCGCCGGCGTTGCTCCCGGCCTGCGCCTCGACCTGCCAGTCGACCGGAACGCGCGTCGTCGCGCGGGCGGTCATCTTCGACGTCGTCGACGCGACGAACGTGCCGATCGACGCGAGCAGCGCGACGCCCACGGCGACGCCGACGGCGGTCGCGAGCAGCCGCCCCCGACGGTGGGCGACGAGGCCCTTGAGCCAGCTCAGCGAGACCATGTGACGTGCTCCTTCGGTGCGGTCAGCAGGCGCCCGTCGCGCAGCTCCCACCGCTCGCTCAGGCGCTCGGCGACGGACGGGTCGTGGGTCGAGACGACGAGCGCGGCGCCGGTGTGCGACGCGCTGAGCGTCAGCACGTCGACGACCGCGACGCCGCTGTCATGGTCGAGCTGGCCGGTCGGCTCGTCCGCGAGGATCAGCACCGGGTCACCGGCCATCGCGCGTGCCACAGCCACCCGCTGCGCCTGGCCGCCGGAGATCTCGTCCGGCAGCTTGCGCGCCAGATCGAGCAGGCCGAGCGTGTCGAGCGCGGTGCGGGCGCGCCTGAGCGCCTCGTCGTTCGGCACACCGCCGAGCGTCAGCGGCAGGGCCACGTTCTCCTCGACGGTCAGCGGCGGCAGCAGGCTCGGGCCCTGGAAGATGACGGCGACCGGCCCCGGCCGCAGCGACTCGCGCGGCCCGATCGCCGGCCAGCTGACCTCGCCGACGGTCGGGTCGTCGAGGCCTGCCATCAGGTGCAGCAGCGTCGACTTGCCCGATCCCGACGGACCGGTCAGGGCGATCGCAGCGCCCGGCAGGACCTCGCAGGTCGTCTCCTGCAGCGCGACGAGTGCCTGCGCGCCGCTGCCATAGGTGCGGGCTGCGCCGTCGCAGCGCACGAGCGGCGTCACGGTGCTCATGCCGTCACCCGCCCGTCGAGCAGCCGGATCTCACGATCGGCCTGCGCGGCGACCTGTGGGCTGTGGGTGACGATCAGGACGCCGGCGCCGGCCGCGGCGCGCGTGCGCAGCAGCTCGATCACGCGGTCGGCGGTCTGGCCGTCGAGCTCGCCCGTCGGCTCGTCGGCGAGGATCACTGCGGGGTCGTTGGCGAGCGCGACCGCGAGCGCCGCGCGGGCCAGCTCGCCGCCGGACAGCTCGGAGGGGCGGGCGTGGGCGCGGTGATCGATCCCCGCCTGCTCGAGCACCTCGTGCGCCGTCGGTCGGCCGCGGCGGCCGCCGGCCAGCTGCTGGGCGAGCTCGACGTTGGCGAGCACGTCGAGGTGGCCGACGAGGTTGGTCTGCTGGTACATCAGCCCGATGCTGCGGGCGCGCAGGTCGGCGCGCTCGGACTCGGGCCGGCGGGTCAGGCGCTCGCCGCAGACGCTGACCATGCCCCCGTCGGGCTCGTCAAGACCGGCGAGGCAGGCCAGCAGGGTCGACTTGCCCGAGCCGGACGGGCCGGTCACGGCGACGACCTCGCCCGGTGCGACCTCGAGGTCGACGCCCTGCAGCGCGAGCGTCTCGTCGTCGCCGGCGTGGTAGAAGCGGTACAGCCGCTCGGCCTGGAGCGCGGCGGTCATGGCGTCCACCGGACCGAGTCCGTGACGATCCGCCACGGGTCGACGTTGTCGGCGCCCTTGGGGCCGCTCAGGATCAGCGTCAGCCGCTTGCCGTTGTGGACGAAGACGTACTGCTCGAACGCGTCGGTCGGCGTCTTGCCGGTGACGGGGTCCGTGGTCCCGCTCGCCATGTAGGTGATGCGGACGGCGGGCCCGGCCTTGCGCGTGACGATGGTGACCGCGCCGGGCACGAAGCCCTTCCGCGTCGCCGCCAGCTTGGCCACGATCGTCGTCCGTGCCTGCGCCACCGTCAGCGCGCCGCCGGCGGGCTTCGCCTGCGCGGTGATCGTGTTGAGCTTGTCGCTGAACTGGACGCCGCCGCCGCTGGTCGACTGTGCCCAGCCCTCGGGGACACTGACCACGAAGCCGGCGCCGCGATACGGGACGAATGCCTGGCTGTCGGGAATGTCGCCGGACGGGCTGACCTCCGGTCCGTTGGGATTCGGGCCGGCGGTGGTCGCCTTCGAGCTGCTCGAGGACGATCCGCCGCACCCGGCGACCGCGAGTGCGAGGACGGCGGCCCCGATGGGCAACAGATGGAGCTGGCGCATGCGGAACTCCTGGTCGTGGGACGTCATGGCGGCGACCGTACGGAGGCCGGGTCACCGCGCCGGCGGCGCCAGGTCACCGCCGGGCAAATCTTCCGCTGGTGCCGCCCGCGACCCGCTACGTTCGGCCCGTGGCCGGTGATCGCGTGCTGCTGGTCGAGGACGACGCCGGGATCGCGTCGGGCCTCGTTCGCGTACTGGAAGGGCAGGGCTACGGGGTCACGCACCTCGATCGCGGACTGCCTGCCATGCGCGAGGCGGGCACCGGCGTCGGCCTCGTGATCCTCGATCTCGGCCTGCCGGACGTCGACGGGATCGACGTCTGCCGGCGCCTGCGGGCGGCGGACCCCGGCCTGCCGATCCTGATCCTGACTGCGCGCGATCAGGAGCTCGACGTGGTCGCCGGCCTCGACGCCGGTGCCGACGACTACCTGATCAAGCCGTTCCGCCTGGCCGAACTGCTCGCGCGCGTGCGCGCCCATCTTCGCCGGGGTGCGGAAGCGCCACCTGCCGACCATCGCGTCGCCGCGGCGGGCACCGTCGTCGACCTCGGCGCGCGCCGCGCCTGGCATGACGACGAGGAGCTCGCGCTGCGGCCGAAGGAGTTCGATCTGCTGGCGCTGCTCGTGGCGCAGGCGGGTCGCGTGATCACGCGCGAGCGGATCATGGAGGAGGTCTGGGACAGCGCCTGGACCGGGCCGACGAAGACGCTCGACATGCACATCGTCGCGCTGCGTCACAAGCTCGGTCCCGCGACGATCACGACGCTGCGCGGCATCGGCTACCGCTTCGAAGACGGATGAGGCGCCGCGTCGTCCTGGCGATTGCGCTGGTCGCCGCGGCGAGCGTCGCGCTGTTCGCGCTGCCGCTGGCGGTGGCCGTGCTGCGCGTCGAACGCGACGACGAACTGCTGCGCCTGCAGCGCGACACGATCGCCGCGACCCGCCAGATCGACGTGACGGCGGTCCGCGCCGATCAGGTCGAGCTGCCGGCGAGCCGTGACCGCCGGGTCGTCGTCGACGCTGCGGGTCGTCGCCTCGCCGGCGGCGGACCGATCGCCGCGGACCTCATCTCGCGCGCGCTGGCGGGCGCCAAACCGGTCTACACCTCGCGCGGTGGTCGCCTCCAGGTCGCCGTGCCGATCGTCACCAGTGAGCGCGTCACGGGCGTGCTCCTGGCGACGCGTTCGGAGGATCGCGCGCGGACCCGCGCCCATCGCGTCTGGCTCCTGCTGCTGGCGCTGGCTGCAATCGTCGTGGCGCTCGCGGGCCTGGCTGCGGTGTTCCTGGGCCGCCGACTTGCCGGGCCGTTCGAGCGGCTCGCAGCGGCCGCGCGCCGGCTCGGCAGCGGCGACTTCTCGGCCCGGGCGCCGCGGGCCGGAATCGTCGAGGCCGACGCGGTGGCCGAGGCGCTCGACGCGACGGCCGGCCGACTCGACACGCTGATCACGCGCGAGCGGGCGTTCAGCGCCGACGCGTCGCACCAGCTGCGCACGCCGCTGGCCGCACTGCGGATCGAGCTTGAGGGCCAGCAGCTGCAGGGTGGCGATCCCCGGGCATTGGCGGGTGCGATCGCTCAGGTCGACCGGCTGGAGACGACGATCGAGACGCTGCTCGCGGTCGCGCGCGACGTTCCCCGGAGCACGTCAGCGACTGATCTCGGCGCGCTGGCGCATGCCGCCGTCGAACGCTGGCGCCCGCGGCTGGCGGCCGTCGGCCGCGTACTGCGGGTCGACAGCGCCGGCGAGCATCGCGCAAGCGCCGCAGCAGGCGTGATCGACGAGGTCCTCGACGTGCTGCTCGACAACGCGCTGGGTCACGGCGCCGGTCCGGTGACGGTGACCGTCCGTGAGACTCACGGCTGGCTCGCCGTCGACGTCGAGGACGACGGTCCCGGGATTGCTGGCGATGCCGAGGCGATCTTTGTACGGCGCACCGGGTCGGGCCACGGCATCGGGCTCGACCTCGCGCGGTCGCTCGCGCACGCTGAGGGCGGGCGCCTGCAGCTGACGCGGGCGCAGCCCGGGGCGCGGTTCACGCTGCTGCTGCCGCGGGCTAGCTGAGGAGGCCGGTGGTCGAGCGTCGGTAGGTTGGGCGGCCGTGCCCGCCATCGTCCTCGGTCCGATGCTCCGCTACGTCGACGATCGCGTCGCGTCGGTCTGGGTGCAGACGGACGTCGCCTGTGAGGTCGAGGTGCTCGGGCATCGCGAGCGCACCTGGGCCGTCTGCGGACTGCACTTCGCGCTCCTCGTGGTCGAGGGACTGAGCGACGACGCCGACCATCCCTACGAGGTCCATCTCGACGGCGAGCGGGCCTGGCCGCAGGCTGAGTCGACGTTCCCGCCGAGCACGATCCGCCTGCTCGCACCTGATCGCCGGCGTGAGGTCGTCTTCGGCTCGTGCCGGATCACCCGCCCGCACGAGCCGCCGCACGCGCTGCGCTCGAGCGAGGACTCCGAGGGGCAGGGCATCGACGCGCTGCGCGCCTATGCGCTGCGGGCCGCGGCTGCCGGTGGCGCGTCGGCCTGCCCCGACATGCTGCTGATGCTCGGCGACCAGATCTATGCCGACCAGCCGTCGGCGGCGCTGCGCGACGCGCTGGACGACGCGGACCATCCGGACGACATGCCGCCCGACGAGCTGGGCAACTTCGGCGAGTACGCGCTCGCCTACCACGAGGCGTGGGCCGAGCCGGCGATCCGCTGGCTGCTGTCGACGGTCCCGACGACGATGGTCTTCGACGATCACGAGATCCACGCCGAGTGGCGGATATCGCAGGGCTGGCTCGATCAGATGAACGCCGAGCCGTGGTTCGACGGCCACATCCGCGCCGGGCTGATGGCCTACTGGGTCTTCCAGCACCTGGGCAACCTCGGTCCGCAGACGCTCGCCGACGGCGAGCTCTACGCCGCGGTGCAGGAGGCTGACGACGCGGGCGAGCTGCTGGCCGAGCGGATGGACACCGAAGGGCGTCAGAGCGGGCACAGCCGCTGGAGCTTCGCGCGCGACATCGGCGATGCGCGTCTGGTCGTGATCGATTCGCGCGCCGGTCGCGACGTGCGGCCGGGCCACCGTGAGCTGATCCAGGACGAGGAGTGGCGGTGGGTCGCCGAGCAGGCCCGCCGGCCCGCGCGGCACCTGTTGCTCGCGAGTTCGGTCCCGTTCCTGCTGGCGCCGGCACTCCACCACGTCGAGGCCTGGGACGAGGCGCTCACCGAAGGTGCCTGGGGCCGGCCCGGCGTCTGGCTCGGCGAGCGGGTGCGCCGGCTCGCGGTGATGGATCACTGGGCGTCGTTCCAGCGCACCTTCCGCCGCTTCAGCGAGCTGATCGACGACGCGGCACACGGACGCGAGGGCGACGCACCGCAGTCGATCGTGATGCTGTCGGGCGACGTGCACCACTGCTACCTGGCCGAGGTCGACTTCCCCGACGGCGGTGCCGCGCAGAGCCGCGTCTGGCAGGCGGTCTGCTCGGGCTTTCGCAAGGAGCTGGCGCCGCACGAGTTGCGCGTCATCCGCTTCAGTCACTCGGCCCGCGCGGCGCGCATCGCCCGCCGCCTGGCCCGCACGGCACGCGTGCAGGCAGCACCGTTCGACTGGCGCGTCGTCAACCGCCCGGCGTTCGCCAACCAGATCGCGACGCTGACGCTCGACGGCGACCGTGCGGCCGTGAAGGTCGAGGCGACGGTCGATGGGACGTGGCACGAGCCGCAGCTCGAGGAGGCGTTTGCGCGGGAACTGGCGTAGGCACGCTGCGCCAGGCGGGCGGGCTTTCGCCCATCGGCTGCTGCGTTGCATTGAGCGCGGGAGCGACCGCCCGTTGCGGTCAGATCGCGGCGACCGCGATCGACCCGGCGTCGCGGATCGCCTTGTCGCTCGCGCCGTCGAGTTCGCCAAGTGGGATGTAGGCGATCGCGTCGGGGTCCAGGCCGGTCGCCTGCGCGTCCTCGGCGTCGAGTCGTTCGATGAGGTCCTTCGATGCGAGGATCGTGCCGCCTTTGGCAGCGGCCTCGATGCGTGCACCCTCGTTCATCTGGTCGCCGAGGGCGGTGACTTCGAGGCGCCCGCGGGTGGCGACCTGGCCGACCATGAGCGTCGCGCCCCAATGGACGCCGATGTTGAGTTTGACGGCGACGTCGTCGGGGCCGAGGTGCTCGGCACCGTCACGGATCGCGCGGGCGGCCTCGATCGCCGCACGGGCGGCGGCGGACTCCGAGCCGTCGAAGTCGCCAGTGAGGAATAGCGCCGAGCCGCCGTCCCCGGCGTGCTTGCCGACGATCCCGCCGCGCTCGATGACGGACGAGTCGATCAAGTCGGTGAGGTCGCGGATCAGATCGAAGTAGCCGCGCGATGACAGGCGCCGGGAGAGCGCACCGGACGCTTCCAGGTCGGCGAACAGGATCGCGGCCGGGCGCCTGCCCGGTTCGCTGACCCGGTCCATCCGCTCAAACAGGCGCTGGTCGCCACGCCCCAGACGGGTAAGCAGGCTCTCCGGCATCGCCGTCCGGTTGAACGTCACCACGCCCACGAATCGCCCGCCGTCATCGTTGATCCGCAGCATCAAGGTGCTCAGGTCGCCGAGAATCGATGAGCGCATCCGCATCTCGGCTGAGTAGGCGAGCGTGTCGTACCAGGCCCGGGGTGCAGCATCGACCGGCTTCACCCGCGCGGCGGCCTCGGCGCGGGCACCAAACACGGCGTCGAAGTCGGGGTCACCGGGTTCGAGATACCGGCGCATGACAGGCACGTTGTGCCGCCACCAGGCCACGCCGCTCTCCGGCGGCAGGACGAGGATGTCGTCGTCTTCGAGGGTCCGCACGATCTGCGACATGCCGTACATCCGCCTGATGTCTTCCTCAGTGAGGCCGGTGACACGCGCCCACTCGCTCGAGAAGTACACGGTGCGAAAGCTCGAGTCCTGAATCTCGGCCGACATGCCCGCGCCCTCGATCGCCAGCGCGATCTCGCGCAGCTCGGGATGCTCCGGGAGCCGCGTCAGATACGCCGGGTCATGACTCATGCGCGCAGGCTATCCGCGCCGACAACGCCGCAACTCAGAGGCTCCCGCTTCGGACGAAAAGCAGCAGTCCGCCCTGGCTACATTCCCGCACGCTGCCCCAGGCGCGCTGCCCTTCGCCCGCCCGGGCGCCAGTCAGCCGGCTTCGCAGCGAGTTTCCGTGTCCATGCCACGGGAAGTCCCACCCGGACGTGGACGTGCCGCGTTCGCCTGCGGGCTGTCCGCCCTCTGGCCGCATTCCCACACTCCGGCCCGGGCGGGCGTCGTCTGCCTCGATCAGGGCGCCCGCATCCGACCGGAGTTATCCCCGCTCCAGGCGGCATAACTCGGGTCGGACCGTGAATCCTGCCTGCAGGCGTGCCTGTGGAATCGTCGCCGCGCGGCCGTCCGGTCGTCCCCTGCAGCAGAAGGATCGCGGAATGACCGATCAGCCCGAGTCCGCCGGCGCGGAAGTGCCCCGCGAACCGGTGGGCGGGGAGGTCGTCATCGACGCGCGATTCTGCGGCCCGGCCGAGAGCGCAAACGGCGGCTACGCGTGCGCGATGGCGGCCCGGTTGATCGTCGGACCCGCTGAGGTCACCCTGCGCGTGCCACCGCCGCTCGGCCGGCCGCTCCGGGGCGAGTCGCGCGAGGCGGGGGTCGCGCTGCTCGACGGCGACGTGCTGGTCGCCGAGGCTCGACCGAGCGCCGGCGAGGTCGAGGTCCCCGTGTGTGTGTCGCTCGACGAGGCCGAGCGTGCGGCGGCGCGGTACCCGTAGCGCGAACGGCACCCCTAATGTCGCTCGCGGGCGCCGGCGGCAACCTGCGCGCCGAGTTCGTCTGGGGGCGCTCGACTGCCCGGGCGGCATCGTCACCGACCGGTTCGGTGAGGTCGGGCTCATCCTGTTCGGTCGCCTCGCGGTTGACCTCAGGGAGCCGGTGAAGGCTGGGCTCCCGCCCATCGTTCAGGCGTGGCCGATCGGCCGCGACGGCCGCAAGCTCAACACGGCGACTGCGCTCTTCACGGCGGACGGCGGGCTCCGCGCGGTCGCGCGAGTGGTCTGGATCGAGCTTCCGGCAAAGACGTGAACGCCACCCTGACGACCGGTCGGTCCTGACTGCTGCGACAGCCCCGCGCGCGCGACCGACCGGAGTTGTCCCCCCGCCGAGCCGCAGAACTCCGGTCGGACCGTGGATCCCGTCGGCGTAGCGCTCGCTCAGGGGGCGCTGCAGATCACGTACGCGCGGCGACGCTCCTGGCTGGCTGGCGGGTGAGCGGGCGATGAGTCTGCACACCGCTGCGTTCCCCGCCCGCCCGCCCGAGACCGCGAACGCCGACGGCCTGCAGCGCGAAGTCACCCCGGCGGGAAGCCGGCTACACGCGCGCAAGGGCGACGTGCGTGGCCATCGGGGCCGCGAGTCCCGCCTCGTCCTCGAAGGGCGCAAGCGCGAGCACCGCCGCCTCGCGCAGAGCGGTGACGCGCTCGGGCGGCATGCCCGCAAGCGC
>JBBRFO010000089.1:0-11083 GCA_038224135.1 Solirubrobacterales bacterium | reverse complement strand
CGTTCGGCGTCGCCTACATCGAGGCGATGGCCGGCGGGCTGGTCGCGATCGGCGCACAGGGCGAACCCGGCCCGCAGGAGATCGCGGCGGCCGGCGAGGGGCTGCTGCAGGTGCCGCTCGGCAACCCCGAGGCGCTCACGGCGCAGCTCGTCGCGCTCGCCGGCGACCGCGACGCGCTGATCGCGATGGGCGCCGCGGCGCGCGCGACGATCGAGCGCAGCTTCACCTGGGAGCAGTGCGGCCGCGCGACCGTCGCCGCCTACGCGGAGGCACTGGCGGCGTGAAGCCGCTGCTGTTCCTCACCAACCACGTGCCGCCCGAACGCGTCGGCGCGTTCGCGGCGCTGCATCGCGCCGAAGGGATCGAGCTGGCGATCTACGGCGGTCGGCTGCACCACGCCGTCGCGGGCGTCGAGGACCCCGGCGTGCCGTCGCTGCGGATCCGCCAGCGCGAGGCCTACGCGCTGGCTGCCAGCGGCCGGCATCGGGCCGTCATCGCCACGAGTGCCGGTCGCGTCGCGCCACTTGCTGCCGCCGCCGGGGCGCGGCGGGCCGGACTGCCGCTGCTCTGGTGGACGGGCATCTGGGCGCCGATACGCACGCCGGCGCACGTCCTCGCAACGCCGCTGACGCGGGCCGTCGAGCGCGGCGCCGACGCCGCAGTCGTCTACGGCCCGCACGTGGAGTCCTACCTGCGCACCCACGGCGTGCGCAACATCCACATCGCCCCGCAGGCGGTCGACGGCGGCTTCTGGGGCGTGCCCGGTGACGCGGCGGCTGCCCGGACGCAGCTCGGCGATCCGCCGTTCCTGGCGCTGTTCGTCGGCCGCGACATTCCCGGCAAAGGCCTCGCCGTGCTGCTTGAAGCCTGGACGCGCGGCGGCTTCTCCGCTGCCGGCGGGCGCCTGGCGCTGGCCGGGATCGAGCCGGGCGCCGAGCCGCTGCCGGCCGGCGTGAGCGCGCTGGGCCGCGTCGTCCCGGAGCAACTGCGCAACTTCCATGCCGCGGCCGACGTTCTGGTCGTGCCGTCGATCCCGACGCGGGACTTCCGCGAGCCGTGGGGACTCGTCGTCAACGAGACCATGCACCAGGGCACCGCCACGATCGCCACCACCGCCGTCGGCGCCGCCGCGGGCGGCCTGGTGCGCGACGGCGTCACCGGCAGCATCGTCGCGGCAGGCGATGCCGGCGCGCTCGCGGCGTCGCTGACGCGGCTGCGCGACGACCCGCATCTGCGCGCGCGGCTCGCCGCCGCCGGGCACGAGGCCGTCGCGGCATACAGCTTCAGCGCCTGGGCGAACGGCTTCACCCGGGCGCTCGCAACCGTCCCCGGGCAGGGGACGCCTTGCTAGGTTGGCGGCGTCCCCGCGCCCGCCGAATCGCGTGCGCCCCGCAGCCGACCGGCCGTCAGACCGTGCGCCGCCGCCTCTTCACAGCCCTCATGCTGGGCCTCATCGTCTTCGGTGCCCTGCTGCCCGCAGGCGCGTCGGCGAGCGCGATCGAGCTGCAGCGCGACTGCATCGACGACGGGCGCGTCGACGGCACCTACAGCCAGAAGGACTACCGCGACGCGCTGCGCTCGCTGTCGACGGCGAGTGACGAATACTCCAACTGCCGCGGCATCATCGAGGCCGCTCGCCTGGCCGCCGCCGGCGGCAGCCCGGCGACGCCGGGATCGGTCGTGCCGATCCCGGTTCCCGGCGTCGACCCGCTGGCCGCGGCGACCCCGGCGCAGCGCGCCGCGGTGAAGATCGCACAGACGACTCCGCCGGCCGCGCTCGTGATCGGCGGCCAGACCGTGCGGCCCGGCGCGATCGGTGCCGGGCGACCGGTCAAGGCGTCGGTCTCGGACATCCCGGCGCCGCTGCTGGTCACGATCGTCCTCGCCCTGCTCGCGGGCATCGGCGCGCTCGCCTCCATCGTCATCCCTCGTGTCCGTCGCTACCTCGACCTCTGAGCCGGCCGTCGCGGCCCGCCGGGCGCGGCTGCGGTACCGGATCCCGCCGCCCCCGCCGGCCTCGATCGGCCCGGCGCTGGCCGCTGCCGTCGCGCTGCTGCTGATCGGCAGCGTCGCGATCGCCGGCGGCGGCCTGCAGCTGCGGACGCTGACCGTCGTCGAGGTGGTGATCGACGTGCTCGCCGGCGCGGTCTGCGCCGCGGCGCTCGTGCTGGCTCCCGGACCCGACGGGCTCGGCCTGTGGGCGCGGGTCGCACTCGGGGCGTTCGCACTCCTCGCGGCGTTCACGGGCCTGTCGATCGTCTGGGGCATCGACCCGTCCGGCGCCTGGGTCGAGGCGAACCGCACGTTCATGCTGCTCGCGACCTTCGCCGCCGGGGCGGCGCTGGCGCGCCTGGCACCGCGCCGCTGGCGGGCGCTGCTGGCCGGCGTGCTGATCGCGGCGAGCGCCGTCAGTGCCTACGCGCTGCTGACGAAGGTCTTCCCGGCGTCGCTTGCGCCTGACGAGACGTTCGCCCGGCTGGAGCAGCCGTTCGAGTACTGGAATGCGGTCGGCCTGCTGGCCGCGCTGGGCGTCCCCTGCGCCCTGTGGCTGGGAACGCGGCGTGAGGGCCATGGCGTGGTCAACGCGCTCGCCGTCCCGATCCTCGCGCTGCTGCTGCTGACGATCCTCGTCGCCTACTCGCGTGGCGCTCTGGCCGCCGTGGTCGTCGGCTGCGCGCTGTGGCTGTGGCTCGTTCCGCTGCGCCTGCGCAGCGCCGCGATCCTGGCGCCGGCGACGCTCGTCGCCGTGCTCGTCTCGGTCTGGACCTTTTCGCAGAACGGGCTCGACAAGGACATGGCGCCGCTGCCGCTGCGCAGCGATGCCGGGACCGAGTTCGGCGTCCTGCTGCTCGCGTGCGGCATCGTCCTGTTCGCCGCCGGCCTGGCGATCGTCTTCTGGCGCCAGGCGCGGCCGATCAGCCCGGGGGCACGGCGTGCCTGGGGCATCGCGCTGCTCGTCGCGCTGGCGCTGGTCCCGGTCGCCGGCGCCGGGATGCTCGCGACCACCGACCGCGGCCTGACCGGCAGCATCTCGCACGGCTGGCACTCGCTGACCGACCCCAACGCGAACACACCGCCGAACGACCCGAGCCGGCTGACCGCCATCGGCAGCGTCCGCGCGCGCTACTGGCGCGAGGCGATCGAGATCTTCAAGGCGAAGCCCGGCGTCGGTGTCGGCGCGGGCGGCTACGCGATCGCCCGGACGCGCGTGCGTCACGACACGCTCGACGTCAAGCACGCCCACGGGTACCTCGTGCAGACCGCGGCCAACCTGGGCATCGTCGGGTTGCTGCTGTCGCTCGTGCTGTTCGGCGCCTGGATCACCGCGACGCTGGGCGCCGCGGGCCTGCGGCGCCGCTCGGCGACGCCCGTCGGCCCGTCCGAGCGTGCCGGCCTGATCACGCTGGCGACCGTCGTCGTCGTCTTCGGCGTGCACTCGCTGGTCGACTGGACCTGGTTCATCCCCGGCACCGCGCTGCCGGCGATGCTCTGCGCCGGCTGGCTGATCGGGCGCGAGCCGGGGGCGCCGCGCGGGCTTCGCGCCGCCTCGCCGCTGCGCGCGATCGCGGCCGTGCTGGTCGCCGCCGCGGCGCTGGCGGGCGCCGTCTCCGCGACGCGCCCGGAGCGCTCGGCCAACGCGATCGACAACGCACTGGCAGCGCTCGCCGATCGTCAGCCGGACCGTGCCCGCAGCCTCGCCCAGGATGCGATCGACGCGAACCCGCTGGCGATCGAGCCGCTGTTCACGCTGTCCCGCATCGAGACCACGCAGGGCCAGGTCGTGGCCGCCAGGATGGCGCTGGAACGCGCGGTGCAGCTCCAGCCGGCGAACCCCGCCACGTGGATCCACCTGGCGCAGTTCGCGCTGGCGACGTCCAAGGACCGGGCGGCGGCAAAGCAGGCGATCACCGCAGCGCTGTACCTGGATCCGCGATCGACCTTGGTGCAGGCGATCTACCTGGCCGCCGACAAGCCGCCGCGGTAACGCGGCGACGCCTCAGCGCGCGACGGCGTGCAGCGCCCGGCGCAGCAGCGGCGGGCCGTCGACCGGGGTGATCCGCACGTTGGTGAACCCGGCGCCGTCCAGCACGCGGCGCAGCGTCCGGGCGGTGAAGAACCGCAGGTGATCGGCGCGCGGATCCAGTCGCGACTCCAGCGGGCCGCCCACGAGCGCCTCGGCGGCGACACGCAGCCGCGCGAGGTTGGGCGTCGTGACGACGAGCGCGCCGCCCGGCACGAGCACCCGGCGGACCTCGGCCAGCAGGCCGGTCAGGTCGGCGACGTGCTCGAGCGTCTCGCCGGCCCAGACCAGGTCGAATGCGTCGTCGCCGAACGGCAGCGGCTCGCCGTCGCGCAGCAGCACCGACTGCGCATCCGGCGCGCGTGCGGCAGACCGCTCCAGCGCGCCCACCGCCACGTCCGCGCACGTGACGGTCGTGCCCGCCGCCAGCAGCGCTGCGGCGAACGCGCCGTCGCCGCAGCCCAGGTCCAGGACGCGATCGCCGGCACTGACGTGCTCACGCAGGAAGGCCAGGCGCGGCGCGAAGCGCTCCGGCTCGGCGCCGGCGGGCACCGCGTCCCAGACGGCATCGCGCCACGCGCGCACCTAATAGGCGCCGCGGCGGCGCAGCACCGCCGGAACAGTCTTCACGAGGATGCTGAGATCCAGCGAGACCGACCAGTGCTCGAGGTAGAGGAAGTCGAGGCGGACCATGTCGTCGAACTCCAGGCCCGAGCGGCCCGAGACCTGCCACAGACCGGTCATGCCCGGCAGCACGAGGTAGCGCTTGCGGTGCCACTCCTCCAGCTGGTCGTAGTCGCGCTGGGGCAGCGGGCGCGGCCCGACCAGCGACATCTGGCCGCGGACGACGTTCAGCAGCTGCGGCAGCTCATCGAGCGAGAGTGCCCGCAGCCGGCGTCCGACGCCGGTGATGCGCGGATCGTCGCGGATCTTGAACAGCGGGCCGTCGGCCTCGTTGTGCTGCTCGAGGTCGTCCTGGAGCGCGTCGGCGCCGACCTCCATCGTGCGGAACTTCAGGCACGCGAACGGTGAGCCGCCGATGCCCGGGCGCAGCGAGTGGTAGAGCAGCGGCCCGCGCGATGTCAGCTTGATCGCCAGCGCGCAGACGGCCAGCAGCGGACTCAGGATGAGCAGCAGCAACAGCGCGCCGACGACGTCGAACGAGCGCTTGACGGCGTAGTCGAAGCCTTCGAACACCGGCGAGCGCAGCTCGAACAGCGGCACCGCGGCGCCGGGGACGAACTCGGCGCGGTGGACGAGGATCTCCATCGTCGACGGCGCCACGCGGACGCGCACACCGCGCTGATGACAGGTGTCGACGAGCTCCACCGCCTGCTGCTGGGGGAACGCCGGGTCGGCGATGATGACCTCGTCGATGCCGTGGTCGTGGAGGATCTGCGGCAGGTCGGCGAGCTCACCGAGCGAGCGCAGCCCGTTGTCCGGGCGCGGCGTCAGCGAGATGAAGCCGACGACGTCGATCGGCGAGGAGACCGAACCCTGACCGGCCTCGAGCGCGTGGGCGACCGCGTCGATGTGCTGGTTGGTGCCGATCAGCACGGCGCGCCGGTGGTACCCCGCGGCCCGCAGGATCAGGCCCGACAAGCGCTCGTACATCCAGCGCAGGCTGGCGACGATCGCGATCGAGAAGATCAGCGAGCCCCAGAAGATGTAGTAGCTCTGGAAGTTCTGCCCGTCGGCCCTGGCGTACAGCAGCGCGACGACCATCACCCAGAACAGCGACGAGACGACGGCGCGCAGGCCCGGCCGCGACGCGCGGTCGGCGTAGAGGCCCGACCGTGCGAACAGCAGCGCCGTCAGCAGCACCGCGAAGGTCGCGAAGTGGTAGGCCTGATCGGCGGTCCCGGCGAGCTGGCCGTCGTTCTTGACGATCGCCTTCAGCGCCAGCGCGCCGTAGATCGCGGCGTACACGCCGGCGGCGTCGAGCACGAACAGCGAGGCGATCCGCAGGACCTGGCGCGCCGTCTCCATCTTCAGCAGGAACCGGAGCGCCGGCGGGCGCTTGCGGCGCACGTCGTGCTCGCGTCCGGGGATGCTGACGGACTCCAGCTCGGCGCCGGGCTCGCGTGTTTCGGGGAGAAGTGGTGTGGTACTCGACATGGTCGGCTACGGGTGGTAACGCGCCCCGCGGGCGAAGGATGCGGTCAGGCGGACCACGCACTCCCCATACCGAGGAGCGCCTCGACCCCCGCCCGCTCGATCGTGCGGTCCAGGCCCTCGCGCAGCGACACCTCGGGCTCCCACCCGAGCAGCTCTCGCGCACGGGAGATATCGGGCCGGCGCTGCTTCGGATCGTCGGTCGGCAGCGCCTCGAAGACGATCTCGCTCTTGGAGTTGGTCGCCTCGATCACGGCGTCGGCCAGCTCGAGCAGCGTGAACTCGTCCGGATTGCCGACGTTCACCGGCAGGTGCTGGCCGGAGTCGGCCAGCGCGATCACGCCGCGGATCAGATCGTCGACGAAGCAGAACGACCGCGTCTGCAGCCCGTCGCCGAAGACCGTGATCGGCCGGTCGGCGAGCGCCTGGCGCAGGACCGTCGGGATCGCGCGGCCATCGTGGGCGCGCATCTTCGGCCCGTAGGTGTTGAAAATCCGGATGATCGAGGTGTCGAGGCCCTGCTGGCGGTGGTAGGCCATCGTCAGCGCCTCGGCGTAGCGCTTGGCCTCGTCGTAGACGCCGCGCGGGCCGATCGGGTTGACGTTGCCCCAGTACTCCTCGTGCTGGGGGTGCACGTCGGGATCGCCGTAGACCTCGCTGGTCGATGCCAGCAGGAATCGCGCGCGGTGCCGCTTGGCCAGCCCGAGCGCGTGGTGCGTCCCGTGCGAGCCGACCTTCAGCGTCTGCAGCGGCAGCCGCAGGTAGTCGATCGGCGAGGCCGGCGAAGCGAGGTGATAGACGACGTCGATCGGCTCGTCGACATGGAACGGATCGACGATGTCGGCCTGCAGAAACACGAACTCCGGTACGCGGATGTGCTCGATGTTGCGCAGCGATCCGGTCTCCAGATTGTCGACGCAGATCACGCGGTTGCCGCGGCGCAGCAGCTCGTCGCAGAGGTGCGATCCGAGGAACCCGGCGCCGCCGGTGACCAGACAGGTCGGCATGACGGTTTAGCCTAGGGGCTTATGCGGCTGGACACATGGAGAGTGCAAGACCGCGACCGGCGCTCGAGGCGCATGTTCTGCAGCCTTTTCGCAGCCTTCCTCGCAGGCCTGAGCCTCGTCGCGACGGCCGGCGCGAGCTGGTCGACGCCGACGATCCTGTTCCACGACGCCGGCGCGTCGCTGTTCGCAGCTGCCGGCGATCCAAGCGGGCGGGCCTTCCTCGTCAGCGGGGGCAACGCTCCCGACATCCCGCTCGTCCTGACCGAGCGCCTTCCGTCGGGCAACGGCGCCGACGCGACGCTCGCCTGGGGGCCCGGGCGCCCGCTCGACGGATCGGTGCTGCCGTTCACCTCCTCGGGGCGTGGGCGCGCCGCGCTGCGGGGCGCGGCCGCGGGCGCCGGATCGGCGGTTGTCGCCTTCCGCGTCGGCGGCGCCGACGGGGACCAGATCGCCGCGCTGCTGCGCGATCCGGACGAGAGCTTCGGACCGGCCAAACGGATCCAGACACCCGCGTACGGCTGGCTGACCGACCCGGCGGTCGCGGTGTCCCCGAACGGCGCCGTCATCGTCGGCTTCGGCACCCAGAAGCACGGCAGCGCCGACGCGCTCGTGCCCGGACCGCGGCCGGCGAGCGTCACCCGCGGACACCCCGCCGTGATCGTTCGCGTCGCCGGCGATCCGTGGGGCCGGATCCACGTGTTGAGCACCGCTGTCGCGACCGCGCCCGTCGTCGCCGTCGGCAGCGACGACCGTCCACTCATCGCCTGGGTCCGCGGCACGCAGGTGCAGGCCTCGGTGCTGGCCGAGGACGGGCACAGCGGCCGCATCCGGCGCATCGGAAGCGCGCGGGCCGGCGGGCGGATCGCGCTGACCGCCGGCGCCAAGGGCCGCGCCGCGATCGCCTGGGCCGATGCCAACCGCGTGATCCGCGTCGCTCGCCGCGCCGGATCGGGCTTTGCGCGCGGCCGCCGCGTGCAGACCGGCGGCGCGAGCGCCGTCAGCGGCCTGACCGCCACGATCGACGACCGCGGGCGCGTCTGGGTCGCCTGGCGCGACGGGACCGACGCGGCCGGCACCATCGTCGTGGCCCAGGCTGCGGTGACGGGGACGTTCCGGCTGGCGACGATCGCAACCGGCGCCGCGCTCGGCGATCCGGCGCTGACCGCGCGCCCCGGCGGCGGCGCCGTCGTCGCCTGGCGCGCCCCGACGGGCTGGTCGGCCGCGCCGGCGACGCCGAACGGCGTCTTCGGATCGGCCCAGACGGTCTCGGCGGCGCTCGGCCCGGGCGACGAGACCCTGCGCGTTCCGGCCGTCTTCGCCGGCCCGGCGACGAGCTTCGACCTGCTCTGGCGCCAGAACCTCGTCAACGTCCCGGTGCCCGGGTCGGTGATCCTCAGCGCCTACGGCGACGAGCCGCTCGGCTGACCGGCTCGCGGCACTACGATCGGGGCCATGCCCGCCCAGCCCTTCGTCGACCAACTCAACGAGCAGATCGCGCACGAGTTCGCCGCGCATCAGCAGTACGTCGCGATCGCGGTCCACTACGACGGCGAGACGCTGCCGCGGCTGGCGCAGTTCTTCTACGCCCAGGCGCTCGAGGAGCGCGGCCACGCGATGATGATGGTCCAGTACCTGCTCGACGCGGGCTCGGTCACGACCGTTCCGGGAGTCGCTGGCCCGCAGACGACGTTCGGCGACATCGTCGAACCGGTCGCCCTGGCGCTGGCGCAGGAGCAGCGCGTCACCGAGCAGATCAATGCGCTCGCCGCAACGGCGCGCGGCGCCAACGACTTCGCCAGCGAGCAGTTCATGCAGTGGTTCATCAAGGAGCAGGTCGAGGAGGTCGCCGGCATGTCGGCGCTGCTGACCGTCGTCGAGCGCTCGACCGGCAATCCGATGCTGGTCGAGGACTTCCTCGCCCGCGAGCACGCCGGCGGCGGGTCGCCTGATCCGACGGCGCCGGCGCCGGCCGGCGGACCCGTGTGAGCCACGGCGCCTGGCCCGCGGAGCTGAACCCGGTGCTGGCCGCCGGCATCGTTCGCCTCGAGCCGCTCGGGCCCGAGCACGAGGCGGGGCTGCGCGCGGCCGCCCAGGCGCCCGAGATCTGGACCTGGCTGCAGCAGCCATCGCCGGCCGACGAGCCGGCGATCTTCGACGCCTGGCTCGGCGCCGCGCTCGCCGCGGCTGCAGACGGGACCGAGGCGCCGTTCGTCACGATCGACGCGCGCACGGACGCCGTCGTCGGCTCGACCCGGTTCATGACGCTGCGGCCCGAGCACCGCGGGCTGGAGATCGGATGGACCTGGCTGCACCCGTCGGCCTGGAAGTCCGGCATCAACGTGCAGGCCAAGGCCTTGCAGCTGGAGCACGCCTTCGAGCAGCTCGGCTGCCTGCGCGTCGAGCTGAAGACGCACGCCCGGAACGCTCGCTCACGCGGCGCGATGGAGCGCCTCGGCGCCCAGTTCGAGGGCGTCTTCCGGCGCTACCAGGTGACCCCGAACATCGACGGCGGCGTCCGCGACAGCGCGTTTTACAGCGTCACGGACCGCGACTGGCCGGCGCTGAAGCCGGCGCTCGCGCGGCGGATCGCCGCCGCTACGAGCTGAGCGGCTCGCGCTCGGGCTCGCCCGTTTTGCTCTCTGTGCGGCGCTCCTGCTGGCGCTGGCGCTCCTCCAGGAGCGCCAGGCGCTGCGCCAGCACCTTGGTCTGGTCGCTCAGGCGCGAGATGACGACGGAGAAGTTGAGGACGAGGACGACGAGGAAGGTCAGGCCCACCGCGAACAGCGCATTCGGCGGGGCCGCGACGCCGATCACGTCCGACAGCGCCGTCAGCAGTCCGCGCCAGGCGCCGAGGACCACCAGCGCCAGGCCGACCGCGAGCCACAGCAGCGCGTAGCGCTCCAGCAGCCGCCGGCGCCGGACGAGCTCCAGCACGAGCAAGAGCAGCACCGTGGCCGCGAGCGTCGCGACGATCTGGAGGTGCGTCATCGCCCGCCCGCCCCGGAGCTGACCGGCGCCGGGTCGCCGGGCTCGGGTACGGGCCGCGTCCGGAACAATCCGATGAACAGTGCGAGCAGCACCTTGACCATGTAGTACGCCGACTTGCCGGAGGTGATCGACGACGCACCGCCGCCGCGGGCGTGCATCCGCACTGGCACCTCCTGCATCCGCAGACTGCTGTGGTGCAGCAGCAGGACGGCCTCGACCTCGGGGTAGTCGTGCGGGTAGTCCTTGGCGAACAGGCGGATCGCGCGCCGGTTGTACAGGCGGAAGCCTGAGGTGGGGTCGGTGATCCGCTGCCGCACGAGGCGCGAAAGCAGGAACGCGAAGATGTGGATGCCCGTCCGGCGGCTGATCGGGGCGGGATAGGCGTGCTCGTCGGTCAGGAACCGCGAGCCGCAGATCATGTCGAGTGTGGCGTCAGCGTCCATCGCCGCCTCCAGCCGCGCGACCTGACTCGAGTCATGCTGGCCATCACCGTCGATCTGGACCATGCGCTGGTAGCCGTTCTCCAGCGCGTAGGTGAACCCGGCCTGCACCGCGCCGCCGATCCCGAGGTTGAACGGCATGCGGATGACCGAGGCGCCGCTGGCGTCGGCGCTCGCGGCGGTGTCGTCGGTCGACCCGTCATCGATCACGAGGACATCCCAGCCCGGCGCCTGGAGCCGGATCCCGTCGAGGACGTCGGCGATCGTGGCGGACTCGTTGTACGCCGGGACGACGATGACTTTGGCCGAACGGCTCATCGGTGTTGGACCCTCCCCCGCCGCATCCGCGCGGCACTGCAGACCGGGCCCGAGGGTACATCGGATGCCACCGCGCGCGCGCAAGATCGCGCCTAGACTCCCGCGCCCGTGCGGCTCCTCCTGTGCATCCCGTACTTCGCCCCGGCGTACGCCTTCGGCGGGTCGGTGACCGTCGCCGAGACCGTCGTCGAGGG
>JBBRFO010000088.1:0-11207 GCA_038224135.1 Solirubrobacterales bacterium | reverse complement strand
CATCGACCAGCTGCCCGACCCCGAGGGCCCGGCTCCGAGCGAGCGCTCCGCCGGCCGGGACGCAAGCCGCGTCCCGAGCGCGACGACACGCTGATCAGCCGTAGCGTTCGCCGATGAGGGCGCGAAGCTTGTCGCGGTTGTGCGTGGCGCGGACGCGGCGCACCGTGCCCGAGCGTGAGCGCATGATGAGCGACTCGGTCGTCGCGACGCCCTTGCCCTCGTAGCGCACGCCCTGCAGCACGTCGCCGTCGGTGACGCCGGTCGCGGAGAAGAAGCAGTCGTCGCCGCGGACCAGGTCGTCGTGGGTCAGCTGGCGGTCGAGGTCGTAGCCGGCGTCGATCGCCGCCTGGCGCTCGCTGTCGTCGCGCGGCCACATTCGGCCGATCAGGCCGCCGCCGATCGCCTTGATCGCCGCCGCCGAGATGACCCCCTCGGGCGTGCCGCCGATGCCCCACAGCAGGTCGACCGGCGAGCGCGTCGACACCGCGAGCAGCGCCGCGCTGACGTCGCAGTCGCTGATCAGCCGCACGCGAGCGCCGGCGTCGCGGATCGCGTCGATCCCGGCCTCGTGGCGCGGGCGGTCGAGCACGACGACCATCACGTCGCCGATCCCGATGCCGCGGCGCTCGGCGACCAGTCCGCAGGTCTCGCCGATCGGGCGGTCGAGGTCGAGCAGGTCGGTCAGGTCCGAGCCGCCGGCGATCTTCTCCATGTAGACGCACGGCCCCGGATCGAACATCGCGCCGCGCGGGGCGATCGCGATCACCGACAGCGCGCTCGGCATCCCCTTCGCGGTCAGCGTCGTGCCCTCCAGGGGGTCGACGGCGATGTCGGTCTGCGGTTCTGATCCGTCGCCGACGTGCTCGCCGTTGAACAACATCGGCGCCTCGTCCTTCTCGCCCTCGCCGATCACGACGACGCCGTCCATCGGGACGGTCCCGAGGACCGCCCGCATCGCGTCGACGGCGGCGCCGTCGGCGGCGAGCTTGTCGCCGCGACCGACGAGGCGGGCGGCGGCCAGCGCCCCCGCCTCGGTCACGCGGACGAGATCCATGGCGAGGTTGCGATCAGGCGTGGCGTGGCTGCTCATATGGCCGCGAGCGTATCCGTCAGGGCACGATCGACGCTGCGATCTCCAGCACCTGTTCCAGCGTCCAGGGCCCCTGCGCCGTCAGCCGCACGTGCAGGCCCCCGGCCTGCCAGCTGAGCTCGAGGACCGGCCGCAGTCCCGGGTCGGCGCGCTCCAGTGGCGAACTGCGCAGCACCCCCGCGATCCCGCCGACATCCACCGAGCGTGGCTCCCCGCCCCCGGGCAGTTCGCGCTCGGGCGGGGGCTGCGCGCCGACGTATTGCGCGATCCGTCCCGGGGACCCGGGCCGTGAGTCATCCAGGCTCCAGGCGAGCTCGGCCCCGGTGCCGACCGACGCCACGTCGACCCAGCGGGCCAGCGGCAACACCACCGTCGGCAGCGGGAACGGCCGACCCAGGTGCGCGTCGGCGTCGGCGATCCCCTCCCAGTCGGCCATGCGCGGATCATGCCAGCGCACCGACGGCGTCGTTACTGTGCGGCCGGTGCCTGATCCACGCTGGGGCCTGACACTCCCGTTCGCCGGTCTCTCGCTCGCCGACCACGCGCCGTCGTTCCGGCTGGCAGAGGAGCTCGGCTACGAGGATCTGTGGACCGGCGACACCGCGGGCGCCGACGGCTTCACCCCGCTCGTGCTGGCCGCCGCGCACACCGAGCGGATCCGCCTGGCGACCGGCATCGTCAACCCGTTCACGCGCGGGCCCGCCGTCCTGGCGCAGCACGCGGCCGCCCTGGCCGACGCCTCGCGCGGGCGCTTCGTGCTCGGGCTCGGCGCGTCCTCGAACGTCATCGTCGAGCGCTGGAACGGCATCCCGTTCGAGCGGCCGCTGACGAAGATGCGCGAGACGCTGCAGTTCCTGCGCCCGGTCCTCGCCGGCGAGCGCGGGCCCGGCGGCTTCAAGCTGGAGAACCCGCCGGCGGCGCCGGTCCCGATCGTGCTCGCAGCGCTGCGCGGCGGGATGCTGAAGCTCGCTGCCGCCGAGGCCGACGGGGCGTTCACGAACTTCCTGCCGCTCAGCGGGCTGCCGCAGGTCGTCGCCGGCGTGCGGGAGGGCGAGGCGATCGCCGGCCGCGAGCCGGGCTCGGTCGACCTGTCGTGTCGCTTCTTCTGCGTTCCCGGGTCAGAGGACGAGGGCTTGGCGACGGCGCGCTTCCTGTTCACCGCGTACGCCACGGTCCCGGTCTACAGCGAGTTCTTCCGCTGGCTCGGCTGGGGCGATCAGATCGACCCGATGATCGAAGCGTGGCAGGCCGGTGACCGGGCCCGCGCGCTCGAGCTCGTCCCCGACGACCTCGTCCGCGACGTCTTCCTGTTCGGCCCTTACGAGCAGCAGCGCGAGCGCCTGGCGCAGTTCGCCGCCGGCGGCATCACGACCGCGATCCTGACCCCGATGTGCGGTCCCGACCGCCTCGAGGAGATGCTGCGGGGATTGGCCCCGCGATGACCCTGACGACCAGCCGAGGTGCACCCGCATGACCGCGCCCACTCCCGAACCCGGACGCGGCCTCAGCCCGTTCCCCCCGATCGCCGACTACGCGTTCCTGTCGGACTGCGAGGTCTCGGCGCTCGTCGCCCCGGGCGGCCGCGTCGAGTGGATGTGCCTGCCGCGGATGGACGGCCCGTCGGTCTTCGGCGCGCTGCTCGACCGCGACGCCGGCGGCTTTCGCGTCTCGCCCGCGGGTGAGCGCGTGCCCGCCGGCCGGCGCTACCTGCCGGGCACGAACATCCTCGAGACGACGTGGGCCACGCGGACCGGCTGGGTCGTCGTGCGCGACGCGCTGCTGATCGGCCCCTGGCATCACGACGCCGACCGCTCCAGCACACACCGCCGCTCACCGACCGACACCGACGCCGACCACGTCCTGCTGCGCACGCTGCGCTGCGTCAACGGCTCGGTCGAGATGCACGTCGAGTGCGAGCCGAAGCTCGACTATGGCCGCCGTCCGGTGACGTGGTCCTACGGCGACGGCGGCTACGGCATCGGCCTCGCCCGCGCCGACGGCGACGCGACCGAACTGCGCCTGACGACCGACCTGCGCCTGGGCTTCGAGGGCGGTCGGGCCCGCGCACGCACGACGCTGCGCGAAGACGAAACCGCCTTCGTCGCGCTGAGCTGGACCGAGCACGCGGCGCCGTCGACCTACGAGGAAGCCGCCGAGCGGATGGCCTTCACGGCTGACTACTGGCACGAATGGCTGGCGCACGGGACCTTCCCGGACCACCCCTGGCGCTCGTACCTGCAGCGCAGCGCGCTGACGCTGAAGGGCCTGACCTACGCGCCGACAGGGGCGATGTGCGCGGCGGCGACGACCTCGCTGCCGGAGACGCCGGGCGGCGAGCGCAACTGGGACTACCGCTACTCCTGGATCCGCGACTCGACGTTCATGCTCTGGGCGCTGTACTCGCTCGGCTTCCTCCAGGAGGCGAGCGACTACTACTACTTCATCGAGGATGTCGCCTCGCGCGACGATCTGCAGGTGCTCTACGGGATCGGCGGCGAGCGCGAGATCGTGGAGCACGAACTCGACCACCTGGAGGGCTACGAGCACTCGCGGCCGGTGCGGATCGGCAACGGCGCCTACGACCAGAATCAGCACGACGTCTGGGGCGCGCTGCTGGACTCGTTCTACATCCACACGAAGAACCGCGACCAGCTGCTCGACTCCTCGTGGCCGATCCTCGTGCGCCAGGTCGAGCAGGCGATCGCGCACTGGCGCGAGCCCGACCGCGGCATCTGGGAGGTGCGCGGCGAGCCGCAGCACTTCACCTCCTCGAAGATCTTCTGCTGGGTCGCGTGCGACCGCGGCGTGAAGCTGGCGCGGCTGCGCAACGACAAGGAGCGCGCCGCGGTCTGGCAGGCCGCCGCCGACGAGATCCACGCCGACGTGCTGGCCAACGGCGTCGATCCCGTCAAGAACCGATTCGTCCAGGCCTACGGGACGACCGCGCTCGACGCCTCGCTGCTGCTGATCGCGCTGTTCCGCTTCCTGCCGTCGGACGACGTGCGCGTGAGCAACACGATCGACGGCATCGCCGACGAGCTCGGCAAGGACGGGCTCGTGCTGCGCTACCGCGTCGACGAGACGGACGACGGCCTCAGCGGCGAGGAGGGCACGTTCGCGATCTGCTCGTTCTGGCTCGTCAGCGCGCTGGTCGAGATCGGCGAGCTGGACCGGGCCCGGATCCTCTGCGAGAAGCTGATCGCTCTCGCCAGCCCGCTCCAGCTCTACGCCGAGGAGATCGACGCCTCGACCGGTCGTCACCTCGGGAACTTCCCGCAGGCGTTCACGCACCTGGCGCTGATCAACGCGGTGATGAAGCTGATCGCGGCCGAAGAGGAGTTCGCCGCCGCCCACGGGCAGCTCGGCCTGGGGCCGAATCCGTAGCGCCCGCGCCGGCTGCGCCGGCCGCCGCGGGTCCTTCCCACGAGATCCTCGGCAGCCACTGCAGCCGGCGCGGCAGGTACCAGGTCCGCTCGCCGAGCAGCTGCATCACGGCCGGCAGCAGCGCCGCCCGCACGATCGTTGCGTCGATCGCGATCGCGACCGCCAGGCCGACGCCCATCTGCTTCATGTCGATCGAGCTCAGTGTCGCGAAGATCGCGAACACGGCGACCATCACGAGCGCCGCGCTGCTGACGGTTCCCGACGTCGCGAGGATGCCCTCGCGGACCGCCTCCTCGTTCGTGCGCCCGCGGTCCACGGCTTCGCGGATCCGGCTGAGGATGAACACGTGATAGTCCATGCTCAGGCCGAACAGGATCACGAACAGGAAGATCGGCAGCCAGCTGACGACGCCGCCGTTGGAGCGGTAGGCAAGGACGCCCTGCAGGTGTCCCTGCTGGAAGATCCAGACCAGCACGCCGTACGCCGCGCCCACCGACAGCAGGTTCAGCACGATCGCCTTGACCGGAACGACGATCGAGCGGAACGTGACGAGCAGCAGCAGGAACGCCAGTGTCAGGACGAACAGCACGACCAGCGGCGCCCGCGAGGCCATCAGCGCGTTGAAGTCGGCGGTGCCGGCGGTCATGCCGGTGACGTCGGCGCGGACGCCGCTGGTCCCGCTCAGCGCCGCGGGGATGATCGTGCCGCGCAGCGCGTCGAGCGCGTGGGTCGACGCCACGTCGGTCCCGTCGCCGCGCATCGGCAGCTCGAGCACGGCGAGGTGATGGTCAGCGCTGATCCGCGTCGACGGGCGGCCGAAGAAGTGCCCCGACGCCGCCGCCCGGCGCTCGATCGCGGCGATCGCCGCGCGTGCCTCCGGCCGGCGAACGTCCGTGGCGCTGACGGCCACGACGGCCGGGATCTCGCCGCCGGGGAACGCCTGCTGCATGCGGTCGTAGACGCGCATGACCTCGAGGCTGCGCGGCAGGTCGTTGGGTCCCGGGACGACGGTGTGCATCGACAGCGCCGGCACGGCGAGCGCCAGCAGCAGTCCGCCTGACAGGACGGTCGCCAGCAGCGGGCGGCGCAGCGATGCTCCGACCAGCCGCGCCCAGACTCCGGCACCATGGTCGGAGCCGGAGGTCCGCCGGCGGCCCGCGAACGGCAGTCGCCCGCGATCGACGCGCGTGCCGAGCAGCGACAGGACCGCGGGGATCACCGTGACCGAGCCGACCATCGCGACGGCGACGACGAGCATCGCGCCGATGCCGAGCGCGGTGAACGTCGCGTCACCGGCGAGGAACAGCCCCGCCATCGCGACCATGACCGTCAGGCCCGAGACGATCACAGCGCGACCGGAGGTGGCCGAGGCGATCGCGACGGCCTCGTGTGGGGTCGCCCCTGCGTCGCGCTCGTCGCGGGCGCGACGCAGATAGAAGAGCGCGTAGTCGACGCCGACCGCCAGACCGACGAGCAGCACGACGGACGACACGGCGTCGGCGACGGGGATCGCGTGGCTGACCACGTTGACCAGGCCGAGCGTCGCCATCACGGCGCTGAGGCCCAGCAGCAGCGGAACGCCGGCGGCGATCAGCGAGCCGAAGGCGAAGATCAGGATCAGCAGCGTGATCGGCAGCGACAGGCGCTCAGCCTTGGCGAAGTCATCGCTGAACGCCTTGGAGACCGCCGCGCTCGCGCTTGCGCTGCCGAACTCGCCGATCGTGAAGCCCGGGCGTGCGCGTGCCGCCGTGCGCACCGCATTGACGGTCGCGGCCGATGCGTCCTCGGTCTGCGCGGCGTCACCGCGCAGCTCGAAGGTCACGAGCGCCGAGCGGCCGTCGGCGGACGGGTCGGCGGCCGCGGCGCTCGGGTTCACGACGCGCTGCACGCGTGGCTGCGCGCGGACGGCGGCTGTGACGGCGCTGATCACCGACTGCCCGGCGGGGCCCGTGATTCGCCCTCGTCGCGCCTGGATCAGCACGCTCTCCGACGCGGTCGTGACCGGGAAGCCGGCGCTGATCGCGCGCTCGGCGCGGCCGGACTCGCCGGGACCCGCGTCCTCGGACGCCTTGATCAGTCCGGTGGCGCTGCCGGCGACGACACAGATCGCGACGAAGGCCAGCCAGAGGCCGACGGCCTTCCAGCGGTTGGTCGCGGACCACCGGCCGATGCGGGCGACGAGCGGGGAGTGGGGAGCGGGGTTCCGGCGTGTGCGGTCCATGCCGCGGAACGCTGACGAGCGCCGACGCGCGTTCCAATGGCGGCACCGGGCGGCTCATCGTGGGGCTATCCCCCGTCCGTGATCTGGTGCGCGCCCGCGCGGCGAGGCGGCGGCTCAGCCGTTGCCGGGGTCGCGCAGACCGCCGCCGTCGAGGCGGCGCAGGATGTAGATCAGGGCCCGCGGCGGCGAGCACCGAGGCGACGAAGCCGCCCCAGAAGCGATCGCCCGAGATCGCCCAGACGAGCAGCCCGCCGGTGAAGCCGCCCGCGATCCCGATGAAGAACGTCCCGACGATGCCGAGGTTGTCCTTGCCGGGGAGGATCAGCTGCGCCAGGCCGCCGATTGCCAGGCCGAACGCGGCCAGCAGCACGAGATAGAGGATCGTGCTCACGCGCGGCAGCGTACCCGCGGCGTCGTGTTCGCGGATCGTCATCAGCCGACATCCGCCGCGGTGTAGCGTTTGGGTATCTCGGGGGACGGGGATCACCGATGGGGATGACGCAAGCGATAGACGGACAGCGCGGCGCGCTCGCTGACGCCCTGGCGACCGTTCGCGCACGCACGCTCGCGCTCGTCGCTCCGCTCAGCGCCGCCGACCTCGAACGCCAGATCGATCCGATCCTCAGCCCGCTCGTCTGGGACCTCGCCCACATCGCCGCGTACGAGGACCTCTGGCTGGTCCATCGTCACGCCGGCCTGCCGCTGCTGCACGGCGAGCTTGCCGCGACGTACGACGCGTTCGAGACCCCCCGGGCCGTCCGCGGCACCGTCGAGCTCCTCGACACCGCCGGCGCGCTGGCCTACATGGATGACGTCCGCGCCCGCACGCTCGCCGCGATCGACTCGCACGGCGTCGATCCCGTGATCCACGGGATGGTCCTGCGCCACGAGCAGCAGCACATCGAGACGATGCTCCAGACACTGAGCCAGGCGCGCCTGCCCGGCTACGACGTGCCGGGCCGCATCGAGCCGCCGGCGGCGCCGCGTGGCCACAGCGGCCTGGAGTTCGTCGCCGTCGCCGGCGGCGAGATTCAGATCGGCGCCGGCCCGGATGGCTTCTCGTTCGACAACGAGCGCCCGCTGCACACCGCGCAGGTCCACCCGTTCCGCATCGGGCGCACGCCGATCACCAACGCGACCTGGCTGAGCTTCGCCGAGGGCGGCGGCTACGAACGCCGCGAGTGGTGGAGCGAGGAGGCCTGGTCCTGGAAGCAGGAGTACGACATCTCCCACCCGCTGGCCTGGGAGCGGCGGCCCGACGGGTCGTGGCTCGAGCACACGCTGCACGGTTCGCGTGCGCTGGATCCCGACCGTCCCGTCGCCCATGTGAGCTGGTTCGAGGCCGCCGCCGTCGCACGCGCGTACGGCGCCCGCCTCCCGACCGAGGCGGAGTGGGAGACGGCGGCGACCTGGACCCGGGCACCCGAGCCGGCGAACGCCAACCTGCTGCCGGGGGTCTACGGCACGAGCCCCGTCGGCTCGCTGCCCGGCGGTGCCGCCGACTGCGGCGCGCTCGATCTGATCGGCAACCTCTGGGAATGGACGTCGACCGAGTTCGGCGGCTATCCGGGATTTGCCGCGTACCCCTACCGCGAGTACTCCGAGGTCTTCTTCGATGCCGGCATGCGCGTCCTGCGCGGCGGCTCGTGGGCCACGCAATCCGAGGTCGCCACGCGGACGTTCCGCAACTGGGACCTGCCCCAGCGCCGTCAGATCTTCTGCGGCGTCCGACTCGCCACCGACGAGGAGCAGTCATGAATCCGCCCGGCACCGCTACGCCGACCACGACGGAGCAGGCCATCGTCCTGCACTCGTACCTGCGCCCCGGAGAGGAGCGCACCCTGGCCGAAGACGTCCTCGACGGCCTGACACGGCCGTCCAAGGAGCTGCCGCCCAAGCACTTCTACGACACCCGCGGCGCCGAGCTGTTCGACCAGATCTGCGAGCTGCCGGAGTACTACCCGACGCGCGCTGAGCGCTCGATCCTCGTCCTCCACGCCGCTGAGATCGCCCACGCAACGGGCGCGGGCGAGGTCGTCGAGCTCGGGTCGGGGACCGCGGAGAAGACGCGCGTGCTGCTGTCGGCGCTCGCCGCCGCCGGCACTCTGCGCCGCTACGTGCCGGTCGACGTGACCGAGGCGATGGTGCGCCGCTGCGCCGAGGAATTGACGGCGACGTTCGGCGACCTGCACGTCCACGGCATCGTCGGCGACTTCGAGCGCCACCTGAGCCATGTCCCACTGGCCGACAGCGAGCCGCGCATCGTCGCCTTCCTCGGCGGCACGATCGGCAACTTCACGCCGGGCGCCCGGCGGCGCTTCCTGCGCCAGGTGGCCGGCCTGCTCCGTCCGGGCGTCGACTACCTGCTGCTCGGCACCGACCTCGTCAAGGACCCGGCGGTGCTGGAGGCCGCGTACGACGACAGCGCCGGCATCACCGCGGAGTTCAACCGCAACGTCCTGCGCGTCATCAACCGCGAACTCGGCGCCGACTTCGAGCCTGACGCCTTCGAGCACGTCGCCTTTTTCGACCGCGAGCGCGAGTGGATCGAGATGCGCCTGCGCGCCAGCCGGCGTATGCAGGTGACGATCCCCGACCTCGGCCTGACCGTCGACTTCGCCGCCCGCGAGGAGCTGCGGACCGAGATCAGCGCCAAGTTCACACCGCAGCGCCTGCGCGACGATCTTGGGGCCGCCGGCCTCGAGCTGACGCAGATCCTGACCGACCCGGCCGGCCAGTTCGCGCTGTCTCTGAGCACGCCGAAGGCCTGACCGGGTCGGACCAGCAAGGGCTACCGCAGGCGCTCCACGATCATCGCCTCACCCTGGCCCTGGGCGACGCACATCGTCTCCAGGCCGATCGACTTGTCAAGCGTCTCGAGGTCGTTGAGGAGCGTCGTCATCATCCGCACGCCGGTCATCCCGAACGGGTGACCGAGGGCGATCGCGCCGCCGTGCGGGTTGAGCTTGTCGAACCCGAAGCCGACCTCGTCGGCGATCGGGATCACCTGGGCGGCGAATGCCTCGTTGAGCTCGACGATGTCGATGTCGCCGATCGTCATCCCGGCGCGGTCCAGTGCCTTCTTGATCGCGCCGATCGGTGCGACGCCCATGTACTCGGGCTCGTTGCCCCATGTGGCCGCGGTGATGATCCGGGCGCGCGGCTTGAGGCCGAGCTCCTTGGCCCTGTGGGCGCTCATGATCAGCGACGCCGCGGCGCCGTCGTTCAGCGGGCAGGAGTTGCCGGCTGTGACGGTGCCGCCCTCCTTGAACGCGGGCTTCAGGCCGCTGAGCCGCTCGTAGGTCGAGTCGGCGCGCGGGCCGTCGTCCTTGCTGACCACGGTGCCGTCGGCGAGCGTGACGGGCACGATCTCGCGCTCGAACACGCCGCTCTCCTGCGCGGCGACCGCGCGCTCCTGCGACATCTGCGCGTACTCGTCCTGCTGCTGGCGGCTGACGCCGTACTTGACGGCCACGTTCTCGGCCGTCAGGCCCATCGCGATGTACGCGTCGGGCTGGCCGGGCTCCTTGCCCTGGAGCTTCTCGTTCTGGTCCTCGGGGTGCGCCGCCTCCTGCGCTGCGTTGTAGCGCGAGACGAACTCGACGCCGCCGGCGAGGTAGGCGTCGCCCTGACCTGCGGCGACGTTGTTGGCCGCGATGCGGATCGCGTCGAGGCCCGACGAGCAGTACCGTGCGACGACCGAGCCGTTGACGGACTGCGGCAGCTTCTCGGACAGCAGCACCGCGAGGCGGGCGACGTTGTTGGCCTGCAGGCCCTGCGGCAGGCCGACACCGGCGATCAGTTCCTCGATGCTGCCCGGGTCGACGCCCGGGTTGCGCTCGAGCAGCGCGTCGACGACGAAGGCGAGGGTCTCGTCCGGGCGCAGGGTCGCCAGCGACCCCTTGAACGCACGGCCGACAGGCGTACGGATGGCGTCAACGATGACGGCTTCAGGCATGTCTTTGGTCCTTTCGGATGATGTGCCCGGCGGTCGCACTCCACGGGCGCTTTCCCCGGCGGTCTCACTCCACGGGGCCTTTGTGTCCGGCGAGATGGCCGGACTGCGTGGATCCTACACCGCCTGCCCCACGGCGCCGCGGCCGCGCGAAACACAACGTGACGCCTGCGTCATCGTTCACTAGGATCCGCCGCCCCAGGTCCAGCAAGGAGAGTTCATGAAGCTCGAAGGTTCCGGCGCACTCGTCTCGGGTGGCGCATCCGGCCTTGGCGAAGCCACCGTGCGCCATCTGCATGCGCGCGGCGCCGCCGTCACGATCGCCGACGTCAATCCCGAGAAGGGCGAGCCGCTCGCGGCCGAGCTCGGGATCCCGTTTGTCCAGTGCGACGTGCGCGACGAGGATCAGGTTCAGGCCGCCGTCGACAAGGCCGCCGAGGCGGAGGGCGGGCTGCGCATCGCCGTCTCGTGCGCCGGCACGGGCATCCCGATCAAGATCGCCTCGAGCCGCGGGCCGCACCCGGTCGAGGCGTTCAAGGTGATCCTCGACATCAACC
>JBBRFO010000087.1:0-11276 GCA_038224135.1 Solirubrobacterales bacterium | reverse complement strand
CGGTCACGCCGGCGCTCGTCGCGCGCGGCGTTCACGCCGGCACCGTCGTCAAGGCGGCGGCGCAGGTCGCCGGCGGCGGAGGCGGCGGCCGAGACACGATCGCCCAGGCCGGCGGCAAGGATCCGGCGAAGCTGCCCGAGGCACTCCAGGCCGCCCACGACGCGATCGCGGCCGCGCTCTCCTGAGGCCGTGCGCGTGCTGGCCCTCGACTACGGCGCCGCCCGCTGCGGCTGCGCGCTGAGCGACCCGACCGGGACGCTCGCCACGCCGCTGGACGTCGTCGAGCGGCCGGCGACGAAGGCCGGCGTGCGGGCACTGCGTGAGCTGGTCACCGCGCGAGAGGTCGATCGTGTCGTCGTCGGCCTGCCGCTGTCGCTGTCCGGGCGCGACAGCGACCAGACGCGCGAGGCGCGGGCGTTCGCCGACAAGCTGCGCTCGGCGCTAGGCCCGGGCGTCCCGATCGACCTCTACGACGAGCGCTTCACGACGGCGATCGCCCAGCGCAGCGGCGCCGCCGACACGGCCGAGGACTCGCGCGCGGCCGCCGTGCTGCTGGAGGACTGGCTCGCGCGGCACGGTCACGAGCACCTGGAGCCCTCGGCGTGAGCGACCGCAGCGAGTCCGACCGCGAGGGCGCCCGCCGCGCGCGCGAGGCCGCCCGCAAGGCCGCCGAGGAGGCAAGCGCCGCAAAGGCACCCGTCGCCCCGCCGGCGGCGGTGATCGACGACGACTTCGATCGTCCGCCGCCGCAGCCGGGCGCGACCGGGATGCCACACCGCCCGGTGACGATCCCGCGCCCCCGCCGGCGCCACGGGCTGCGCATCGCGATCGTGACGATCCTCGCCCTCGTGATCGCCGCCGGGCTGTACGTCGCCAACGAGATCTACACGCCGCTGAAGGGCGACGGCAGCGGGACCGTGCTCGTCAAGGTGCCCGCCGGCTCCTCGGCCCGGGCGATCGGCAACCTGCTGGCCGAGAAGGGGGTCGTCGGATCGGGCCTGTTCTTCTCGCTGCGCGCGGGGATCGCCGGCAAACGCAACGCGCTGCGCTCGGGCACGTTCGCGCTGCGGCATGACATGAGCAACAGCGCCGCGCTGAAGGTGCTGACGACCGCGCCGCCGGCGGCGCCGACACTTCGCGTGACGCTGCCCGAAGGCCCGGGACGCCGCCAGTTCGCCGTCCGCGTCAAGGCCCAGGGCGTCCGCGGCGACTACGTCGCGGCCTCGCAGTCCTCGCCGCTGCTGAACCCGCGCAGCTACGGCGCGCCGAAGAGCGTGCGCTCGCTCGAGGGCTTCCTCTTCCCGGCGACCTACGAGGTGCCCCGGGGCGCCGGTGCCAAGCGCCTGGTCCGTGAGCAGCTGAAGGCGTTCAAGCGGGCGATCGCGAGCGTCGACCTGCGCCGCGCGAAGAAGAAGAACCTGACCGCGTTCGACATCCTGACGCTGGCGTCGATCATCGAGCGCGAGGTGTTCCTGCCGCGCGACCGGCGGCGCGTCGCGGCGGTCTTCTACAACCGCCTGAAGGCCGGCGTCGCGCTCGGCAGCGACGCGACGACGCGCTATGCGGTCGACAACTTCCTGCGCCCGCTCAAGGTCTCCGAGCTGGCCAGCCCGTCGAAGTACAACACGCGCAAGAGCGTCGGCCTGCCGCCCGGCCCGATCGGGAACCCGGGCCTCGGATCGATCCAGGCCGCCGCGAACCCGCTGGACTCGAAGGACTTCTTCTTCATCGTCAAGCCCTGCGGGAACGGCGCGCTGAGCTTCGCCCGGACCGACGCGGCCTTCCAGAAGCTCGTCGCCGCCTACGACGCCAAGCGCGCGGACCTCGGCGGCAAGGACCCGTCGCGGTGTCCGTGACGCGCCTGGGCGTGCTGGGCTGGCCGGTTGCGCACAGCCGCTCGCCGGCGATCCAGAACGCCGCGCTCAACCAGCTCGGACTCGACGACTGGCACTACCAGCTGTTGCCGGTTCCCCCGGAGCTGCTGGCGGAGACCGTCCGCGGCCTGTCCGCAGCCGGCTTTCGCGGCGCCAACGTGACGATCCCGCACAAGGAGGCGGCACTCGCGCTGGCCGACGAGGCGACGCCGCGGGCGCGGGCGATCGGCGCCGCCAACACGCTCACGTTCAGACCCGACGGCGCGATCCACGCCGACAACACCGACGCACCGGGCCTGATCGCCGCGCTGCCGATCGATCCAGCCGGAGCCGACGCGCTGGTGCTCGGCGCCGGCGGCAGCGCCCGCGCGGTCGTCTGGGCGCTGCTGGACGCCGGCGCGCGGGTCGAAATCTGGAACCGCACCCATGCGCGCGCCGAGCGCGCCGCCGCGGACCTCGGTGGCCGTGCCGTCCGGCTCGCGTCGTCGGCCGCCGGGCGGGGACCCCAGAACGAACGTCTATCGGCAGGTCCGCGCCTGCTCGTGAACTGCACCTCGGTGGGCCTGGACGATTCTTCTCAGCCATTCAAGGATCTACCGCTCCGGGCCGATCATTTGTCCACATATACGTGCGTGGTGGACCTCGTCTATCGCAGCCCCGAGACCGCCCTCCTGACCGCCGCCCGGCAGCAGGGGTGCAGCGTCGTCGACGGCCTCGATGTCCTGGTTCATCAGGGCGCACTCAGCCTGCAGTCGTGGACCGGTCTCCAGCCGTCACTCCGCGAGATGCATCTGGCTGCAAGAGACGACGATGAACCCCGAACATCAGAACGTCCGGCCCATCAACGAGGTGGTGCCGCTCAATCCTGAGGCGCAGAACGCCCCAGCGCCGCCCGACGCCTCCGTCCCGCCGCCGCCGTCGGCCGAGATCTGGGACGGGATCACCACTCCGCGCAGCAAGATGGGCAGCGGGCGGCCGCTCGTCGAAGTGCTCATCGACCTCGGGTTCGCCGATGCCGAGCGCGCCCGCAGCACCGCCCAGGCGGCCGTCGAGGCCGGCCGCGCGGTCGACATCGAGCTGGTCGAGTCCGGCGTCGTCACGCCGGACCACCTGGCCCGCGCGATCGCCGAGCGCCAGGGGCTCGATCACGTCGATCTGACCGTGTTCAAGGTCGACATGGCGGCCGCGAACATGATCTCCGGGGCCAAGGCCAAGCAGTACGCGGCGATCCCGATCGCGAGCATCGGCGACGACGTGCTGATGGTCGCGGTCTCCGACCCGCGCAACGTCGTCGCCGTGCAGGACATCACGATGATGACCGGGCTGACGGTGCGCCCCGTCGTCGCGTCGCACGAGGACATCGTCTCGCTGATCAGCCGGCTGACGCGGCTGGACGACGTGGTCGAATCGGCATCGCTGGCCGAGGAGGCCGCGTCCGGTGAGGCCGAGGTCGTCGAGCTGCGCGAGTCGGCTGACGACGCGCCGGTCATCAAGCTCGTCAACTCCGTGATCGCCCAGGCCGTCGAGCAGGGCGCATCGGACATCCACTTCGCCAATGACGGCAGCTCCCTGCGTGTGCGGTTCCGCATCGACGGCGTGCTGATCGACACGACGACGATCCCGAAGCGCATGGCGCCGGGTGCGGTCAGCCGCGTGAAGATCATGAGCGACATGGACATCGCCGAGCGGCGGATGCCCCAGGACGGCCGCGTCGGCATGACGATCGACGGCAAGCACGTCGACCTGCGCATCGTGACGCTGCCGAGCGTTCACGGCGAGTCGATCGTGATCCGCATCCTCGATCAGGAGGGCGTCGCCCACAAACTCGAGTCGCTCGGGTTCGCCGACCGCGACGAGAAGCGCTTCTCGCGGGCGATCCACCAGTCGCACGGCGCCGTGCTCGTCACCGGTCCGACCGGCTCGGGCAAGTCGACGACGCTCTACACCGGCGTCGGCATGGTCAATTCGCCCGAGAAGAACATCATCACGATCGAGGATCCGGTCGAGTTCCAGATCGAGGGCATCACGCAGGTGCAGGTCAATCCGCGCGCCGGCCTGACGTTCGCCACCGGCCTGCGGTCGATGATGCGCGCCGACCCCGACATCATCATGGTCGGCGAGATCCGCGACCGCGAGACGGCGCAGATCGCGGTCGAGGCCGCGCTCACCGGCCACCTCGTCCTCTCGACGCTGCACACCAACGACGCGCCGACCGCGATCACCCGCCTGGTCGAGATGGGCGTCGAGCCGTTCCTGGTCGCCAGCGCGATCGGCTGCGTCGTCGCCCAGCGCCTGGCGCGCACGCTGTGCCTCAGCTGCAAGTCCCAGCAGACGATCTCCAAGCAGATCCTGATCGACAACGGCTTCATGGTCGACGAGGACATCGAGACCTGGGGCGCCGTCGGCTGCGCGCGCTGCGGCAACTCCGGCTACAAGGGTCGCGTCGGCCTCTACGAGGTGATGCTGATCACCGAGGAGATCCGCGACCTGGCGATCGAGCGGGCGTCCGCCGAGCGGATCCGCGAAGTCGCCGTGCGGCAGGGCATGCGACTGCTGCGTGACGACGGCCTGGACAAGATCCGCCAGGGCCTGACGTCGGTCACCGAGGTCGCCCGCGTGACCGGCACGGGCGCCACCGACGAGGTCGAAGACGCCTGGTAGCTCCCGGCGGCGCTGGGCGAATCCGTCGACCGCTCAAGCACCCCTCCACCCCGACCGATAGGGCACCCGTGGACATTGATTTCGCAGACGTTCTCATGCAGACCCTCGAACGCAAGGCGTCCGACCTGCACATCACCGTCGGCCGACCGCCGATGATCCGTGTGCGCGGCCGCCTGACGCCGCTCGACGGGTTCCCGTCGCTGTCCGGCACGGACACGCGGGAGATCATCTACTCGATCCTCTCCAACGACCAGCGCCAGCGGCTGGAGACGGACTGGCAGATCGACTTCGCCTACGCGATTCCGGGCACCGCTCGCTTCCGCGTCAACGCATACTTCCAGCGCGCCTCGCTCGGCGCCGCCTTCCGCCTGATCCCGGCCAACATCAGCTCGATCGAGGAGCTCGGCCTGCCGCCGATCGCGCACGAGATGTGCCACAAGCCGCGCGGCCTGGTGCTCGTCACCGGCCCGACCGGCTCGGGCAAGTCGACCTCGCTGGCGGCGATGATCAACCAGATCAACGAGACGCGCGAGGAGCACATCCTCACGATCGAGGACCCGATCGAGTTCCTGCACTCGCACAAGAAGTGCATGGTCAACCAGCGCGAGCTCGGCGCCGATGCGCCGACCTTCGCCTCGGCGCTGCGCGCCGCACTGCGCCAGGACCCGGACGTGATCCTCGTCGGCGAGATGCGCGACCTGGAGACGATCGCGACGGCGCTGACCGCGGCCGAGACCGGCCACCTCGTCTTCGGCACCCTGCACACGCAGGCCGCGCCGCAGACGGTCGACCGCATCATCGACGTCTTCCCGGCCCATCAGCAGGATCAGGTCCGCGTGCAGCTGTCGGTCGCGCTGCAGGGCGTCCTGACCCAGCAGCTGCTGCCGACCGCCGACGGGTCCTCCCGCGTGGTCGCGGTCGAGGCGCTCGTTCCGACCGCCGCCGTGCGCAACCTGATCCGCGAGGGCAAGACGCACCAGATCGCCTCGACGATGCAGACCGGCGCCAACGTCGGCATGCTGACCATGGATGCCGCACTTGCGACGCTCGTGCGCGCCGGCAAGATCACCAGGGCGCTGGCCGAGTCGCGCTCGTCGACGCCGGCCGAGCTGAACCGCCTGATCGGGTCCGACATCGGCATGGCGGCCTAGCCCGATGTCCGCGACGTACGTCTGGAAGGCGATGGATGCGACCGGGGCGAAGGCCACCGGTGAGATCGAAGCCGACAGCAAGCAGGGCGTCGCCGACCAGCTCAAGTCCAATGGCCTGATCGTCCTCGACATCTCCGACAAGCACAGCTCGAAGGAGATCAGCATCCCCTGGATGCAGAAGGGGATCAAGGCGGCTGACCTGACGATCATGACTCGTCAGCTGTCGACGATGGTCAGCTCCGGCATGACGATCCTGCGGTCGCTGTACGTGCTCGAGGCGCAGACCGAGAACAAGCAGCTTGCCGAGGTCATCACCGGTGTGCGCAAGGACGTCGAGGCGGGCCTGCCGCTGTCCGACTCGCTGGAGCGTCATCCCAAAGTCTTCACGCCGCTGTTCGTCGCGATGGTGCGCGCCGGTGAGACCGGCGGCGTCCTGGAGTCCGCGCTGCTGCGCATCGCCGACCAGCTGGAGAAGGACGATGCGCTGCGCCGTCAGGTCAAGTCGGCGATGGTCTACCCGGCGGTCGTCATCTCGTTTGCCGGCATCGTGCTGATCGCCCTCGTCACCTTCCTCGTGCCGGTGTTCGTCGGCACGTTCAAGCAGTTCGGCGGCGACCTGCCGCTGATCACGAAGTTCACGGTCGCGCTGTCGGACATCTTCACCCACTTCTGGTGGCTGATGATCGCCCTCGGCGTCGGCAGCTGGAAGGGCTTCAACAAGTGGAAGTCGAGCGAGAAGGGCCGCGGGCAGTGGGACGCGTTCCGCCTGCGCACGCCGTTCAAGATCGGCGACATCGTCCAGAAGGTGGCGATCGCGCGCTGGTCGCGCACGCTGTCCTCGCTCGTCTCGGCCGGCGTGCCGCTGATGGCCGCGCTGGACATCACCGGCAAGACCGCGGGCAACCGCGTCGTCGAGAACGCGATGATCGACGTCGTCAACTCCGTCAAGCAGGGCGGCACGATCGCCGACCCGCTCAAGCAGGCTCCGGTCTTCCCCGGCATGGTCGTCCAGATGGTCGCCGTCGGCGAGGAGACGGGCGCGCTCGACGCGATGCTCTCCAAGGTCGCCGACTTCTACGAGGACCAGGTCGAAACGGCGGTCAAGTCGCTGACCTCGATCCTCGAGCCCGTGATGATCGTCGTCGTCGGCGGCATGGTCGGGTTCATCGTGATCTCGATGTACCTGCCGCTGTTCAAGGTCTACGACAACATCCGCTAGGCGGCACCGCGCGCCGAGCGCCCGCGGTATCGTCGCCGCCGATGACGGACCCCGGCCTGCCGAGCACCGATCCGGCCGCTCCGGTCGATCTCCTCGGTCGTCCGCTCGCGCTGCGTGATCCCGCGAGCATCGAGCATCCCGTCCTGCGCCTCGTCGCCGAGCGTGCGCAGGCGCTGAAGGCCGGCAGACCGCAGCCCGGCGACGGCGCGACGATCGCCCTCGGGATCGAGGGCGGGGGCATGGCGAGCGCGATGAGCTGCGGGATGGCGTGGGTGCTGGAGCGGATCGGCGCGAGCGCGGCGTTCGACAGCGTCTACGGGGTCTCGTCGGGCAGCATCGTCGCGGCACATTTCGCCGCCGGCCAGATGGACGGGGCGACGCGCGTGTTCCCGGCCGCCTGCACGCGGGAGTTCGTCAACCTGCGCCGTGCCCTTCGGGGGCAGGCGGTGCTGTCGCTCGACGTGCTGTTCGCGCTGGTCGGCCGCAACCCGCTGGAGCACGCGCTCGACGGGCGGCGCCCCGACCTGCGGATCATCGTCGCCGGCGTCGATGACGGGTGCCTGCGGACGCTGCGCGGTTTCCCGGATCGCGACGACCTGCTGCTGGCGATGCGCGCCGGCTGCGCGATCCCGGTGATCTCCCGGGAGGTCGTGGAGCTGCACGGTGAGCGCCTCGCCGACGGCGGGCTGCTCGAGTCGGTCCCGCTGCGGTCGCCGCTGAACGAGGGGGCGACCCACGTGCTGGCGCTGCGCTCACGTGACGGCCGCTACCGCAAGGGCCCGCGGGGCCGCGGCTACGGGTTGCTCGAGGATCGCGTGATCAATCGCCAGCCCGGCCACGTGGCCGACATGATCCGCGCGCGGCCGGCGCTGTACGACGCCGACGCGGACCTGCTCGAGCAGGCCAGCGCGGGGGAGGGGGACCTCGGCGGGCGCGTCCTGCAACTGGCGCCGGCGCCGGGCACGCCGCTCGTCAAGCGCCTCCAGCTGGATCGCACGCTGGTGATGGCCGCGATGCGCGCGGGGGCGCAGGTCGCCGCCGACGCGCTCTGCCAGCCGGCCTGACCGCTCGGTGCCTCAGTCCACGTGGTCGACGACCAGCTCGAGCCGGTCATCGATCCGCATCGCCCGGCGACCGGCCAGCAGCTCCAGCAGTTCATCGCCGACCAGCTCACGGCGCCAGCCCTGGAGCGTGCGCACGTCGGGCTCCGGCAGCCCCTGGCGCACGGAGGTGATGATCCGCTGCAGGTCGGCGCGCGCGGCGAGCAGCTCGTAGGCGAGTTCGGCCTGGACGGCGCGGGCGCGGACGAGCGCTTCGGCGAGGACGATCAGCGCCGCGTCACCGGGGTGCCCGGGGGGCAGCTTGATGCCGTCGGCAGGGATCGGATCGGCGGCGCGGCCGTCCTCGACGGCCTGCAGGATGCCGCGGCCGCGGCGCCGCACGGTGCCCTCGTGCAGGCCGCGGATCTGGCGCAGGCGCTCGTCGTCGGCGGGGCGGCGCTTGGCGATCTCGACCAGGCCTGCGTCCTGGAGGACCTGCTGCACGGGCCGATCCTCCTGGCGGGCGGTGTCGTCGCGCCAGCGGACGAGCTCCAGCGCGACGGCCCGCTGCTCGGGTGCGAGCGACCCGACGCGCGGCAGCCGGGCGAAGATCGCCAGCGGATCACGCTCGTCGGTCGCCCGTTCGAGCACGCGGCACTCCTCTCGCGCCCAGTCCAGCCGGCCCTGAGCCTCCAGGCGCTCCTGGAGCGCGACCGCGGCCTCGATCAGGTGCAGCACGTCCTCGCGGGCGTACTCGGCCTGCTCGTCACTCAGCGGCCGCGCGTCCCAGCGGGTGAAGCTGGCGCTCTTGCGCAGCCGCACGCCGACGAGTTCGTGCAGCAGCGCGTCGTACCCAAGCTGGGCTCGCATCCCGGCAAATCCCGCCGCGACCTGGGTGTCGAACAGCGAGGTGATCTCGGTGTGCCACTCGCGCCGCAGCAGCGCGACGTCCTGACGCGCGGCGTGCATGATGATCTCGACGTCCGGATCGGCCAGCACGTCGGCCAGCGGCCCGGGCTCCAGCTCGCCGCTGAGCGGGTCGAGGATCTCGACCCGCACCGGACCGCTCGGGTCGTCGGTGCTCTGAACCGCGACCTGGATCAGGCACAGCAGCGAGCGGTAGCGGCCTTCGCCCATGAACTCGGTGTCGATGCCCAGGCGCCCCGTCCGGCGGGCCTGCTCGGCGATCTCGCTGACGACGGCGGAGGAGGTCACGACGCGCCAGCCTACGCAGCGCGCTGCAGCAGCGCCGCCGCGGCCGCGACGATGACCTGCGGATCGTGCTCGGCGCCGGGTCCGCCGATGCCCAGCTGCGAGGCCAGCAGCGCCCGCACCGCGCCCGCAGACTCGCCGCCCGCGCGGCGCTCGGCCAGCGTCACGGCGCCGTGGCGCTTGGCCAGCCGCTCGCCGTCCTCACCCAGCAGCAGCGGGACGTGGGCGTATGACGGGATCGGCAGGCCGAGCCGCTCGTGCAGCCAGACCTGACGCGGCGTCGTCTCCAGCAGGTCGGCGCCGCGCACGACCTCGCCGACGCCCTGATCGCGATCGTCGATCACGACGGCCAGGTTGTAGGCATGGGCGCCGTCGCCGCGCCGCACCACGAAGTCGTCGAGCGGCGCGCTGTGCGGTCCGCTGATCCGGTCGGTGAACGACGCGAACGTCCCGCTCGCCCGCACGCGCAGCGCCGGCGGGCGCCCAGATGCCTCCCGGGTGGCGATCTGCGCTGCGGTCAGACGGCTGCAGGTGCCCGGATAGCCGTCGTGCCGGGGGCCGTGCGGCGCCCTGACGGCGTCGCGAATCTCGGCCCGCGTGCACCAACAGCGGTAGAGCAGCCCGGCCGCATCGAGCCGGTCGACGACCTCGGCGTAGCGCGCCGTGCGCTGCGACTGACGGATCACCGGGCCGTCCCAGTCGATTCCGATGGCCTGAAGGTCGCGCAGCTGCTCGTCGGCGACGGCGGCTCGCGAACGCCCGGCGTCGAGATCGTCGATCCGCAGGCGAAACCGCGCGTCCTGCGCCCGCGCGAGCGCCCACGCCGCCAGCGCGGTCCGCAGGTTGCCCAGATGCAGGGTGCCGCTCGGGCTCGGGGCGAAGCGCCCGTCGGGCTGTGCGGGCCGCGGGCCGCGGAGACTGAGGGGCGGCTGCATCAGCTCGATGATCCCCGATCGCGGCCGCCGCAGGTCAAGGCGGCTATGGTGCGCCGCCGATGGCCAGCGTCGACGACCAGCCCGCGGCGCCCGCCGCCTGCTCGCCCTGCCGGGGTACCGGGACGGTGCTCTCGAATCTCGGCGGGACGCTGCATTCGCTGCCCTGTCCATGGTGCGAGGGAACCGGCATGGAGATCCCCGGTCACGACGCGCAGGCCGCTCGGCGCCCGGCGGATGCCGAGCCCAAGATCACGCCTGAGACCGAGTGACCCCGTCCGTCAGCCGGCCTTCGGCGGGATGACCTCGATCGTGCCGGCGCTCGTGCCGGCGATGTCGAGGTGCACGGAGTAGCGGCCGACCGGATCGGCGATGAAGCGGAGCGTCGGGCCGTCGAGGTCCGGCCCGACCGGCGCATGCAGGCCGAGCACGTCGATCCGGGCGATGTCCGGCTCCAGGCTCGTCACACGCAGCTCGATCAGGCGACCGTCCGGGACGCGGACGCGCCGGTCGGCGGGCAGCGTCACGCGAAACGCCGGCGGTTCGGCCTGCCCGGCGCGCGCAGCCGTCGGCGCAGGTTCGCTCGGGCGGCGGGCCGGGACTGACAGGATCGACACCGCGAGCAGCACGAGGAACAGCGTGATGAGGGGGCGTCGCCAAGCCACGCATGCAGTGTCGCATCAGCTCGCCGTCCAGCGTCCGCTGCAGCACTCAAGAGCGGCGCCCGAGTGTCCGATATGAAGGTCAGCAAGACCTTCTCAGGGACGCGGACCCGCCCGAAACGGCGGGTCTTCGTTCTTCTCGGGCCGACCAACATCGCTGATCTTCCGGTCTTTGGGGTCCTCTCCCCAGAACGAACGTCCAAAGTGCTCAAGAAGATGGGGTCCGGACCCGATACCTCGTCTGGAAGTAGTTGCCAGATCCTCCGGACGCCAATGGCACACCGCTCGTGAGGGCGGGTCGCAAAGTCCACGGGCCTCGATTCGTCGAGGTGGCCGGACTGCCGGTCGGAGGTCAGCGAGGAGCTGGCGTCAGGTTCACTGAAATCAAGATCCTAGGAGGATCACATGCTGCGCAACCTGCGCAAGGACGATGAGGGCTTTACCCTTATCGAGCTTCTCGTTGTCATCCTGATCATCGGCATCCTCGCCGCGATCGCCCTGCCGACCTTCCTGGGTCAGCAGAAG
>JBBRFO010000086.1:0-11635 GCA_038224135.1 Solirubrobacterales bacterium | reverse complement strand
CGACGGGCGTCGGTCTGGCGAGCCTTGCCGGAGCGGCGCGACGCAGCCACGCCTCGGCCGTGACGCTGGCCGTCGCGGCGGCGCTCGCGGCGGGCGTGGCGATCGCCGTCGGCTCACCACCGACCGCCGCGGTCGCTGCGGTCGTGACCGCCGGCGCGGCGATGCTTGCGGCGCTCGCGATGTCGCGTAGGTCCGGTGGATCACGCCGCCACGCAGCCACGCTGCTGGCCGCCGGCGCGCTCGTCGCCGTGCTGGCGGTGCCGTTCGCCGCGTCGGTCCACGTGGTCGCACGCGGCTCGTCCAACTCGGGGCGCCCAGGCTTCATGCCGGCGGCCCAGGTGACGACGCTCAGCGGCTACCTGCGGCGCCATCAGGGGACCGCGCGCTACGAGCTCGCCAGCTCGAGCGTCGCCAAGGCCGGCCCGCTGATCACCCGTGACGGCCGACCGGTGCTGATGCTGACGAGCCTCTACGACCGGCCGCTGCTGACGGCCGGGAAGCTCGCCGCCGCGGTCCACGCAGGTCGCGTCAGGTACATCCTCCTGGGCACGGGAACCTGTGCCGCGCGCGCCGCGCGGCCGTGCACGCCGGCCGTCGCCTGGGCGCGGTCGCACGCCGCGGACGTCAGCCGCGCTGCGGGGCTCCCGAACGCCGGGCTGCTCTACCACTTCAACGGGGCTGGATCGTGACACTCGGCATCCTCATTGCGGCCGCCGCGTCGCTCGCACTCAACTCGAGCTACGTGTTGCAGCACGACGGCCTCACGCGTGCCCCGGCGTTGCGCATCATGCAACCACTCGCGTCGCTGCGGTCCCTCCTGCGGCAGCGCGCCTGGCTGACCGGGGCGCTGCTCGGCTGGGCCGGCCTGGGCCTCGAGCTGCTGGCGATGACGCTGGCGCCGCTCTGGCTCGTCCAATGCGTCCTGGCCGTCGGGCTCGTCGTCGTGCTCCTGCTGTGGCGCCGCGCGCGCGGCGGGACGCCGGCGCGAGCGTTGCTGCCGGCAGCGCTGCTGCTCGGTGGCGGCCTGCTGATGATCGCGCTCACCGGCGGCGCCGGGCGCGCCGGGCTCGCAGCCGGGGCACCGGCGCTCATCGCCGTCGCGGCGATCGCCGCCGTCGCGGCGATCCTGGCGCTGCGCTCGCCCGGCCTGGACCCCGCGGCGCGTCAGGGCGTCGCCGCCGGCGTGCTCTACGGCGCGACGACCCTCGGGCTCGCGGCGGTCGTCACGGCGTTCAGCGCCGGCAGCTCCTTCAGCACCGCATCGCTCGCCGGCGGCCTGGTCGCGGTCGTCACCGCGGTCGCCGGCTTCTGCTGTTTCCAGCGCGGTCTGCAGCGCGGCGAGCCGATCGCCGTCGTCACGACGATGACGGCCGGCATGAACGCGTTCGCGATCGCCGGGGCGCTGGCGCTCACGGGGCTCGGGCTGGCGGGCGTGGCGCTGCTGCTCGAGGTCGCCGGTCTGCTCGCCGTCTGCCTCGCGGGTGTGCTCGCCGCGCGGGCGCTCAGTGCTCGGACTGCTTGAGGCGGCGCGTCGCGAGGAACTTCCAGGCCTCGTCGGTCGCGGAGATCGTGCTGGCCGGACCGGGGTCCGCGGGCACGGCGCCGGGCCACTGATGCTTCCCGCCGGAGATCCGCAGATGCACGACGACCGCCCCGTCGCGGCACGGCACCCAGACGAACCGGTGCACGCGGGCGGCGGCCTGAACCTGGTGGGAGCGCGGCGGGCAGCCGTCGCGGCTGCGCCAGGCGCCCAGCCACGCGGGGACCGAGCCAAGCCCTGCGCGGCCGTTGTACGGCACGACGGGATCGTCCGTCCCGTGGATCTCCAGCACCGACACCGGGCGGCCGGTGGCGCACGGCGCGACGGCCGAGAAGCCGCCCGCGACGACCACGATTCCCGCCAGCCGCTCGCCGAGCACGCACCCCAGTCGTGCGACGAACCCGCCACCGTTGGAGACTCCGGCGGCGCTCACGCGGGCGGTGTCGGCGCACGTCTGCCTCGGCAGCACGTCGAGCAGACGCCGAGCGAACGCGATGTCGTTGGCGCTCGGCTCGTCCTCGTGTCCGCCCAGTTCCCAGACCCGGCGCGGCGCGGCGGCGCTGGGGTAGGCAACCGCGAACCCCGCCTTGTCGGCCAGCCGCGAGAAGCCGGAATACGCCGCCATCGCCGGGCCCGAGCCGCCGGACCCATGGAACGCGAGCACGAGTGGGATGCGACCGTTCCCCGAGAACGGAGGCAGATGCACCAGCACCTGGCGGGATGTGCCCGCGACGTCGACGTCGAGCAGGTGATCGCCGCGCGAGAGTGTTTCCGGCGAGCAGATGCCGGGCAGGCGCTCCGCCCGCTCGCCCGACGCTCGCCCGGCGGTGGCGGCGCTCAGGACCAGCGCGACCGTCGCCAATGCGACGACGGCGAGACCCAGGAGCAGGGGGGGTCGGCGAAGAAACGGCACGGGCGAGCTGACACGGTAGCCCGCGCCGCGGTCGGCGCGCCGCACCAGGGTGCGCTCGGAGGTAGCGTTGCTGCGGTGAGCACGGAGACGCTGAGCATCCTCGTCTGCGACGACGAGTCCGAGCTTCGCGAAGCGCTGCGGCGCTCGTTCGAGCGTGACGGTCATCGGGTGCTGGCGGTCGCCGACGGCCGCGCGGCGATCGACCACGCGAGCACCGAGACGTTCGACATCGTGCTGCTGGACGTCGGTCTTGGCGCCGGCAGCCCGGACGGCTACGAGGTCTGCCGCGAGCTGCGACGGCGCCGCAACGTCGTCGCGATCATCATGCTGACCGCCCGTGACAGCGAGGCCGACGCGGTGCTCGGGCTGGAGGCCGGGGCCGACGATTACGTCGTCAAGCCGTTCCGTCCCGCGGAGCTGCGCAGCCGCATCCGCGCCGTGCTGCGACGCGCGGGGTCGAAGGCGCTCGGTTCGGAGATCCTCGCGCTCGGGCCGATCGTCCTGGACCTCGCACAGCGCACCGTGCGGCGCGACGGCGCGCCCGTCGACCTCACGTTCTCCGAGTTCGAGCTGCTGGCGGCATTGCTGCAGGAGCCGGGGAAGCTGTTCAATCGCCAGGAGCTGCTGCGGGCGATCTGGGGCGACAGTGCCTACCGGGACCCGCGCGCGATCGACGTGCACATCCGCCACCTGCGCGAGAAGCTCGAAGCCGTTCCCGACAGCCCGCAGCTGATCCTCACCGTCCGCGGTGCCGGGTACCGCGTCCATGCGGTCTGAGCCGTGCTGAGCGGCCTTCGCAGCCGCTTCGTCCTCGCGCTGCTGCTGGTCAGCGCGCTGACGCTCGGTGTCACGGCCGCGGCGCTGTTCTCGCCGCTGCAGAGCCAGCTGCGAAACGATGAGCTGGGTGGTCTCGCGCGTGCCGTCCGCGCGCAGCGCGGCGCGTTCGACAACGTCACCGCCGCCGACGCGCTGACGACCTCGTCGCCGCGGCTGCGGCTCATCGCCCGGACGCTGCGCCGTTCAACCGGCGCCGAGGTGACGGTGTTCGGGCCGACCGGCACGCTGTTGTACGCGACGGACCCGGACGCCAGCACGACGTATCCCGAGGTGCGGCGGGCGTTGCGGACGGGTGATCAGCAGCGCAGCGCCTCCGACGGCCAAGGCGATGCCCGCGTCGCGGTACCGCTCACCATCGACGAGCCGACGCGCATCGTGGTCGAGCTGCGCAAGTCGCTGAACAGCCTCCACGGCGCAGTCCTGGTCGTCCGCGACGCCTTTCTGATCGCGGCCGCGATCAGCCTGCTGGTCGCGCTGCTCGCCGGGCTGCTGCTGGCCGAGCGCCTCGTTCGCCGCCTGCGCGGCCTGCGGGACACCGCGCTGCGCCTGGCCGACCTCGGGATCGTCGCAGAGGTCCACGCCGACAACTCGCGCGACGAGGTCGGGGACCTGACACGCGCGTTTGCGGCGATGCAGCAGCGCCTGCGCGAGCAGGAGCAGGCGCGCCGCACGTTCGTCGCGACCGCCTCGCACGAACTCCGCACGCCGTTGACATCACTGCGCGTGATGCTCGACACGCTCCGCGAGGACCTCGAGTCCGACACTCCGGACCTCGTCCAGGCGCGCGATCAGGCCCGGCGGGCCGATGCCCAGGCCGAGCGGTTGTCGCAGTTGGCCTCCGAGCTCCTGGACCTGAGCCGGATCGACGCGGGCCTGCCGCTGCGTGCCGAACTGGTCGAAGCCGGCGAGGTGGTCCGCTCGGTCGTCGCCGAGTTCGACGTGCGGCTGCAGGAATCAGGCCGCGAGATTTCGCTGCAGGCGCCGGCGGCGTGCTGGGCGGTCGCCGACCCGGGAAGTGTCGCGCAGATCGTGCGCGTGATGCTCGACAATGCACTGCGGCACACCCCGGCCACCTCGCCCGTGCACGTCGTCGTCGACGGGGGTTCCCAGCACGCCCTGATCAGTGTCAGCGACGACGGCCCAGGCATCGCGACGGACGATGCGGATCGCATCTTCGAGCGCTTCGAGCGCGGCCCGTCGACGAGCGGAACTCCGGGATTCGGCCTCGGCCTCGCCATCGCGCGACAACTTGCGCGGCGCATGGACGGCGACCTGGTGCTGGGAACACAGCCAGGCGCGGGCGCGCGGTTCGAGCTGTCGCTCCCGCCTGCGCCCGACCCGTCTGCGCTCTAGGCGTCGCCGTCGCGACGACCTGCGACCGGTCGCGGCATGGGTGCCGGTCCACGCCCCGCGCCGACTGCCGGTCGCGTCGCCCACGAGGTGAACGACGGGCCGCTGAAGAAGGGCCTGAGCGGTGCGCTCACCGCGACGACGGACCCCGTTTGCGGCTGTTCAGTTTGGTGGTTCGGCGACATCGCGATCCTCCGATCGGTCGTGCAGGAGCAGTGCGCGGACGCTACGCCGCGGGGGATTGCCGGCGGCGTGCGTTGTGTTGGGATCGTGTGTGCCACCGACCCCTAACACGACGACAACACTGGTGACACGCCGGCCAACGCTCTGCGCGAGACACTGGATCGCATGGATGACTCAGAACTCCAGGCGATGCTGCGCCACGACGAACACCACTGGTGGTACCGCGGCCGGCGCCGCGTGCTGCGGGCGGCGCTCGAGCGTTGCCAGGTGCCGCACGATGCCCGTCTGCTCGATGCCGGATGTGGATCGGGCCGGACGCTGGACGACCTCGCCCGCCTGGGGACCGTCAGCGGCGTCGACCTGAGCCCCGACTCCGTCGCCGCCGCGCGCGCCCGCGGGCACGAGGACGTGCGCGTCGCCGCCGTCGAGGAGCTCCCGTTCGACGACGCCACGTTTGACGTCGTGACCTGCCTTGACGTCATCGAGCACACGCCCGACGACCGCCGCACCCTGACCGAACTGCGCCGCGTGACCCGTCCCGGCGGTGTCCTCATCGTCACCGTTCCGGCGCACCCGCGCCTGTGGTCGGGCCACGATGTCGTCAACCGCCACTTCCGCCGCTACCGCCGACGCGACCTGCGCGCCGCCGCGGTCGGCGCCGGCTGGGACCTCCAGCTCGACACGTACTTCAACAGCCTGCTGCTCGGCCCGGCAGCCGTGATTCGCGGACTCCAGTCGCGCCGGGACCCGCGCGAGGAATCGGCATCGGACCTGGAGCTCACGCCCCCTGGCCTGGACCGCCTGCTCGAGGCGCCGATCGCGGCCGAGGCGGCGCTGATCCGCGCCGGCGGTCGCGTGCCGTTCGGGCTGTCGCTGCTGGCCGTGCTGCGCGCGCCGGTTCCGGCAGTCGTGCCGCAGGCACGCATCACCGCGCAGCCGGTTGCGAGCGCCGCGTGATGGCTGTGGTCGCTGGATCCACGACGCCGGGTGCGGGGGCGGCAAGCTCCGACCCGTCGGTGACCGCGACGCTCGCCGATGGGCCGCTGTTCGCCGTCACCGAGCCCGACCCGAGCATCCGCGGAGTGCCGTCGCTGACCGTCGCCGCGCTGGCCGCGGTCACGCGCCAGGTCGACGCTGAGGACGGCGACGGCGGCTGGGCCGCTCCCCGCCGCTCGCGTGTGTGTGCCGCCTTCGTGCACCCCGACAGCGTCACCCTCGCAGCCGGTCACGGCGCCGTCTACCGCGTCCGCGGGGACGGCGTCGAGATCGTGCTGGACGCTCGTGGATTGCCTGCCGGGACCACGGTCCCGACGCAGACCGGAGACATCTTCGCCTTGTGCAACGCGGGGCTGCTGGCTTCAGTACCGGCGGCGCGGATCTCCTGGGTCCTGCGCTCGCCCGGCCCGGCGACGCTGCTCGCACGCCGCCTGCTCGCGTTCGCGCATCAGACCGGCGACGCAGCCGGCGATGCCGCCGTCGTGGTCTTCCGCGTCGGTGACTGACGATCGAGCTCAGCCGCGCATCAGCAGCCAGACGGTGACCGGCTCACCGCCGAACGCCCGGCGCTGGAACGAGCGCACGAGGTAACGATGGCCGGCGACGATCGTCGTGCCGCGCGCCGGCAGCGTGGCGTGCGCGGCGGCGGGCAGCAGTGTCACGACGTGGCCGGCCTGCGCGCCGCGGATCACGACGTCGACCGGGTAGTGGCGATGCATCGCCTTGACGATGCCGACCTCGTCCTGCACCGAGATCACGAGCGTCGCGATGGCCCTGCCGTGCGCGTCGCGCAGCCGGCGCTGTGAGGTCGCCAGCGCGAACGGCACGCCGACCTCGACCAGGGTCTTGTTGCCCTGCACGATCCGCATGCGCGAGACATGCCAGTGGTACCAGACCTGCCTGAACTGACTGGTGACGTAGCCGCGCAGGGCAGAGGTGTTGCCCGAGCGCAGGTCGCGCAGCAGCACCGCGTCGCTGCCGACGCGACGCAGCTGCGTGTGCACGGAGACGCCGGAAACCTCCTTGTCGTAGCGGGCGCGGGCGATCGTCGTGTAGCGATCGATCGCGTGCCGCTGGGCGGCGGTCACCGTGAGGCTCGCCACTCGCGCGCCGGAACTGCCGGCGGGAGCCGTCGCCTGGGCGTTGCCGCAGCCGGCGAGCGCGGTCGCCGTGACGGCGACCATCGCCATCGATCGGCGCTGGTACTGAATCCTCTGGCGTCGGCTCATCGGCCGATCCTCGCCCGGACGGCGTTGGGTCCTGTTCGCGGAATGTTGGCGCCGCGTTGGGATCGCCGCGCTCTCATCGCCAGCTCACCTGCCAGGTCTAGCTTGCGGCTCGAATCGGTTGTCCAACCCCAAGGAGCACGACACGATGAAGTTCCGCATGGCCAAGACGATCGGGGCGCTCGCCGCCCTCGCAGCACTGGCGCTGGGTGGGTCCGCACTCGCCGGTGCCCAGAGCAGCACGACCGCACCGAGCACGCCGGCCGCCGCGACGCAGCAGTCGACCGACACGCCCGACGCAACGGGCGCGGCGGACCCGGCCGACAAGGCCGACGCATCGGACCCGGTCGACGTCGCCGAGCAGAACGGCGCACCGGAAGCACCCGACGCCTCCGAGAAGGCCGACCCGGCTGAGAAGGCGGGCTCATCCGCCAAGGCCGACGCGTCCGACCCGGTCGACGTCGCCGAGCAGAACGGCGCACCCGAAGCACCCGACGCCCCCGAGGCCGGCGACACGCCGGACGCCCCGGGCCAGGGCTAGAGCGCGCCCGACGGCGCAGGGTCGTCCGTCTGCGGGCGGACGACCCTGCTACGTCGGGTTCGAGGACCTCCGGGATGCGCGCGGTAGCGTTCGTGTCCCCGCCAAGGAGATCCCCGTGCCCGACATGAACGACTTCAACCAGAAGGTCATCGACGAGTTCCGTGCCAGCGAGGGCCGGGTCGGCGGGATGTTCGAGGGCGCTCCGATGGTGCTGCTGACGCACCGCGGGGCGAAGTCCGGGACCGAGCGTACGACGCCGCTGATGTCGCGCGTCAGCGGGGACGGGACGATCTACATCTTCGCGTCGAAGGCCGGCGCGCCGACGAACCCGGACTGGTTCCACAACATCGTCGCCCACCCTCAGGTCGGCGTCGAGTTCGGCACCGACAGCTTCACCGCGACCGCCGAAGCGCTGACCGGCACCGAGCGCGCCGAGGTCTTCGCCGCGCAGGCCGCCGAATGGCCGCAGTTCGCCGAGTACCAGCAGAAGACCGACCGCGAGATCCCGGTCGTGGCCTTGCACCGCGGCTGATTCGCCGATGGGCGACACGTCAGAGGATCCGCCGCCCGAGGCCGGCAAGCTGCCGACCGGGCGAGTCGCGCGGACTGCACGCGTCGGCGGGCTGGTCACCGGGCAGAGCCTGCGCTGGGCCGGGATGCGGACGGCCAACCGGGTGCGCACACCCGAGCGCGCCGCCGCCGCCGAGCGTCAGCGCACGGCCGCGCTGGTCGGCCAGCTCGTCGACCAGCTCGGGCAGCTGCGCGGCGCGGCGATGAAGCTCGGCCAGATCATCTCGATGGCCGAGCTCGACGGGCTCGAGGAGGATCAGCGGGACGACCTTCAGCGCCGGCTCGCAGCGCTGCGTGACGACATCGCTCCGGTCCCGTTCAGCAAGCTTGAAAAGCTCCTGCGCAAGGAGTTCGGCGGGCCGCTGAGCCAGGTCTTCAGCGACTTCGACGAGCGTGCGTTCGCCGCGGCGTCGATCGGGCAGGTGCACCGCGCACGGACGATCGACGGCCACGACGTCGCAGTGAAAATCCAGTACCCGGGCGTCGCCGAGGCGGTCGAGACGGACCTGCGCAACGCGACCATGCTGCTGCCGCTGATCCGGCGGCTGGCGCCGGGACTCGACGCCGGTGCGCTGCTGGCCGAGCTGCGCGAGCGGATCTCCGAGGAGCTCGACTACGAGCTCGAGGCGCAGAGCCATCGGCGCATCGAGCGGCTGATGCGCGGGCACCCGTTCGCGCGCGTGCCGAAGGTGCACACGGCGATCTCGACGCGGCGGGTGCTCGTCTCCGAATACGTCGAGGGCGAGCGCTTCGAGGCTGTGCGGCGGACCGATGAGGCGCTGCGTGACCGTTACGGCGAGATCGTCTTCCGTTTCTACTTCGGCCTGCTGTACCGCGACGGGATTGCGCTCGGCGACCCGCACCCGGGCAACTGCCTGCTGTGCCCGGACGGCCGCGTCTGCTTCCTCGACTTCGGCCTGCTGCACGACGTCGACGCCGCGCGGTTGAGCCAGGAGCGGGCGATCGCCCGCGCGGTCCGCGACGACGACGCCGCGGCGCTGAAGGCGGGCCTGGTCGCCGGCGGCTACCTGCCGGCTGAACGCGCCGGCGCCGTCGACGCCGACTGGGCGCTGCGCCTGATGCGGGCTGCGATCGCGTGGTACGCGATTCCCGGTGGGCGGCGGTTCGCGCCGCAGGATCGGCTGGCGGACGCTGAGCGCGAACCACCGAGCGACGAGCGCCGCGCGGCGTCCAAGGCGCAGGTCAACCAGCTGACGCTGCCGGCCGACGCGCTGCTGATCCGCCGCATGCACGGGATCGTCGCCGTCGTCATGTCACAGCTGCGCGCGGGCGCCGATTGGGGCGCGATCGCCGCCGAGTACCTCCACGGGGCCGCGCCGGCGACAGCGCTCGGTGAGGCCGAGGCGGAGTTCTTCGGCGTCGCGCGGGCCGGCTGAGCGCGTCCGCTCAGCCCAGCAGGTCGTCGAGCGAGCGCCCGCTGAGGACCGACTCCGGCCGCTCGGCGACGATGTCGGAGCCCGGCAGCGCCTCGTCGTCGCGGCGCTTGATCAGCAGCCACTGCGCCTTCGGGCCGCTGCCGGTGCGCTGCAGCGCAAACCCGCCGCGGAGCTTCTCGCCATGCAGGACGAACACCGCGTGCCCGCGATCGAGCGCCTGCGGCCAGGCGACCCGGCCGCCCTGCTCGTAGCCGCCGCGGTCCCAGACGATCACGGCGCCGTCGCCGAGCGTGCCCTCGACGTCGTTGTGCGCCATCCCGTGATCGTCGACCTGGATCGCGAGTCGCTTGGCCGCGGGGTCGAGCGAGGGCCCCTTCGGCACCGCCCACGAGCGCATCACGCCGTCGACCTCCAGCCGCAGGTCGAAGTGGCGGGCCGTCGCGGCGTGCTCCTGCACGACGAAGACGCCGGCGCTGACGCCGCGGATCGCGAACTGCTCGTGGCCCTCGGGCTTGACGTGCTCGACCGTCACGTCGGTGACGCGCGCGAGCCGCGGGCCCTCGCGGAGGAAGGCGAGCAGCGCGTCGACCGCGTCCGTCGACCCCTCGGCGTGGACGGCGACCGATCCGTCCCGCTCATTGCGCACCCAGCCGAGCACGCCGGCCTCGGCCGCGCGGCGGACCGTCGCGTCGCGAAATCCGACGCCTTGGACGTCGCCGCGAACGAGCGCGCGGATCGCGTGGACGTCACCCATGCCCGACAGCGTGACATTCCGCGCCCCGATTGCCGGTCCGCGCCCGTGATGCGACAGTGAACCGATGCGCCGAACGCTGACACTGCCGGTCATCGCCGTCGCGCTGCTCGGTGCGTCGTCGTCGCCGCTCGCGGGCGCGGCGTCACCGGGCGGGATCCGCGGCCGCGTCACGTCGAGTCCGACCTGTCCGGTCGAGCGCGTACCGCCGGATCCCGCCTGCGCACCGAAGGGGTTCGTCGCGAGGGTCCGGATCTTCCGCCTGGCTGACCAGCGAACCGTTCGCCGCCTGACCACCGCGGCTGACGGGCGCTTCAGCGTGCAGCTGCGCGCAGGTCACTATGGCGTCGTCGCGCGGCCAGCCGCCGGCGGGCCGCTGCCGCGCTGCGGCGGCTCAGTGACGGCGGTCGTGCACTCCGGCAAGCAGACCCGCGTCGCACTGGACTGCGACAGCGGGATCCGCTGACTCGGCGGGCCTGGCGCGCCTGCGACCGTAACCCACGCGGCCGACCACGCGTTGTGGCGCGCGTGAGACCGGGACCGTCTGGGTAGACCATCGGTGCGCGCCGCCGGCACGCACCATCGACGGAGACGAGATGACCGAGATCACCGCGCACCACGGCCTGTTCAAGAACACCAAGCTGCACGTCGACGACACCGGCGGCTCGGGCCGGCCGGTCGTCCTGATCCACGGCTGGCCGCTCTCAGGCGAGTCGTGGAGCGCGCAGGTGCCGGCGCTGCGGGACGCCGGTCATCGCGTCGTCACCTACGACCGCCGCGGCTTCGGGCGCAGCGACAAGCCGCGCAGCGGGTACGACTACGACACGCTCGCCGAGGATCTCCACACGCTGCTCACCGAGCTGGATCTGAACGACGTGACGCTGGTCGGGTTCTCGATGGGCGGCGGTGAGGTCGCCCGGTACATGTCGCGGTACGGCACCGAGCGGCTGCGCAGTGTCGTGTTCGCGGCAGCCGTCCCGCCGTACCTGCTGCACACCGACGACAACCCTGACGGGCCGTTGAGCGAGCAGACGGCCGGCCAGATGGCAGCCGCGCTGAAGGACGACGAGGACGCGTTCTACGACCAGTTCATGACGCAGTTCTTCTCCGCCAACGGCACGCTCGCGGTGACCGAGGCGCAGCGACAGGAAGCACTCGCACTGAGTGCGCAGGCCGACAAGCACGCCGCGCTGGGCTGCATGGAGGCGTTCGCCACGACCGACTTTCGCGAGGACCTTCCGCACGTGACGGTGCCGGCGCTGGTCCTGCACGGCGACGCCGATGGGACCGTTCCGCTGGAAGGCTCCGGCGCGCGCACGCACGCAACGATC
>JBBRFO010000085.1:0-12094 GCA_038224135.1 Solirubrobacterales bacterium | reverse complement strand
GACCGACGTCGAGCTGGCCGGCCGGCTGCTCGCGCCGAGCTGGCCGCTGGAGACCTTCATCGCCGTCAACCCGCTCGGCGGCTTCGAGGACCAGCCGTTCGACCAGGCGCTGGCGAGCGCGGGCGAGCTGTTCGGCGCCCGCGGCACGCTCGACGAGATCGCCTTCCGCGAGTCCCACGCCGCCGGCCGGATCACGGACGCCGATCTCCTCGGCGCCTTGCGCGAGCACGATCCCGGACTGCTCGAAGCCCCGGACGTCGATGCTGCCGACCAGCGCCTCGGTGCTGCGCAGATCCTGCTCGCCGACCTGCTGACCGGAGCGCCCGCGCCGCCGCCCGGCCGCCGCGCGCTGCTGCGCAGCGAACTGCACGAGCCGCGCGTCGCGCAGACCGTCGACACGCTGACGGCGAAGTGGTGCGCAGCCTTCCTCGACGCCGGTCAGGCGGCATGGCCGATGCCCGGCCGCGAGCGCGGCTTCTACGACGCGTGGCGGTCGCTGGCGCCGCTCGACCGCACGCTCCCGGCCGGGGCTCGCGAGCAGCTCGGCGATCTGCCCGAGACGCCCGAGGACGCCGCGCTCGACGGCCTGGCCAGACTCGGCATCCCGGCCGGCAGCCGCCGCCGCTACCTCCAGGCGCATCTGACGCGCCTTCCGGGCTGGGCCGCCCACGTGCGCTGGCGCGGCGAGCACGGGGCGGGTATCGACCTGATCGCCTTCCTCGCGATGCGGCTTGCGTACGAGGCCGCGCTGCTGGAGGACGAGCCCGGCGCGAGCGCCGTCGACGGACCACGATCCGACGCCGCAATCGCCTCCGCCCCGGAGCGCGCTGACCATGTCGCGCGAGTGCTCGGCGCCCCGCACGCGGACCTCGCCGCGCTCGCCGCGCTCCTCGAGCGGCTGCCGGTGACCGCGAGGACGCTCGTCTGGCTCGCCGCCTACGAAGCGCACCACCGCGACGCGCTGCTGAGCCGGCTGACCGCGCAGCCTGTGCCGGCCACGGCGGCGCGGCACCGCGCCCAGCTCGTCTGCTGCATCGACGCCCGCTCGGAAGGGCTGCGCCGTCATCTCGAAGGACTTGGCGACTACGACACGCTCGGGTTCGCCGGGTTCTTCGCCGTCGCGATCCGCTTCCAGGACCTCGCTGGTGGCGCGTCGACCGCGCTCTGCCCGGTGCTGCTCGAGCCGCGCACGGCCATCGCCGAGCGGCCGCTCGCCGGGACCGAGGCACTCGCCGACCGCCAGCTCGCCGGCCATCACGCGCTCGCCGGCGCGGAGGACGGCTTTCATGCGGCCAAGGACGACGCGCTGGCGCCGTTCGCGCTGGCCGAGAGCGCCGGCTGGGTCGCCGGGCCGCTGGCCGCCGGCAAGACGCTGCTGGCCGGCCCGTACGGATCGCTGCGCGAGCGCCTGCGCCGCCGCGCGACGCCGCCGGCGCCGACCGCGCTCAGCGTGCAGACGAGCTTTTCCGCCGAGGAGCGAGAGCTGTTCGCCGAGGTGGCGCTGACGATGATGGGGCTGACCTGCGGCTTCGGCCGGCTGGTACTGCTCTGCGGCCACGGCAGCACGACCGAGAACAACCCGTATGAGGCGGCACTCGACTGCGGCGCCTGCGGCGGCAACCGCGGAGCCCCCAACGCGCGGGTCGCGGCGGCGATCCTCAACGGCGACGACGTCCGCGCGCACCTGGCCGGTCGCGGCATCGAGATCCCCGCCGACACGTGGTTTGTCGCCGCCGAGCACGACACGGCGACCGACCGCGTGGCGGTGCTCGATCGATGGCTCGTACCGGAAGGCCACCGCGGCGAGCTCGAGCAGGTCGAGCTCGACCTTGCGGTCGCCGGTGACCGGCTCAGTGCTGAGCGCTGCGCCGACCTGCCAGGCGCTCCGCGCGGCATGACCCCGCGCGCCGCCGCACGCCACACGCGCACGCGATCGACCGACTGGGCGCAGGTCTTCCCGGAATGGGGGCTGGCGGGCAACGCGGCATTCATCGTCGGTCCGCGGTCGATGACGCGCGGCATCGACCTGCGACGCCGCGCCTTCCTGCACTCCTACGACGCGGCCGTCGACCTCGACGGTGCGGCGCTCGAGACGATTCTGACCGCACCACTCGTCGTCGCGCAGTGGATCAACTGCCAGTACTATTTCTCGACCGTCGACCCGGTGGTGTTCGGCGCCGGGTCGAAGACGATCCACAACGTGGTCGGCGGAATCGGCGTGCTTGCCGGGCACGGCGGCGACCTGCAGCTGGGACTGCCGTGGCAGTCGCTCAGCGACGGCGAGCGCCTGATCCACGAGCCGATGCGTCTGCTGGCGATCGTGCAGGCGCCGCTGGCGCGGATCGACGCGATCGTCGAGCGCAACACCGTCCTGCAGCGGCTGTTCGGCAACGGCTGGGTCGCCCTCGCCGCGCGCGAGCAGCACAGCGATCCATGGCAGCGCCAGACCCGCGACGGCTGGTCGTCGTGGTCCACCCCGCACGAGGAGATCCGATGACCCGCGCCGGCCTGACGAAGATGACGAAGATCGAGGTCGTCGTGAGCGGAGCCGATGCGCCCGCTGTCCGAGCGCTGTTCCAGGCGACCGGCGCGACCGGATTCACGAGCCTGAGCGGCGTGTCCGGCCTGGGCCATGACGGCTACCACCAGGGCCGTCTGCTGTTCAACGACCAGGCGACGCTCGAGCTGCTGATCACCGTGGTCCCCGACGAGCGCGCCGATGCGCTGCTGGCGGGGCTGCGCCCCCTGCTCGACGAGTCCTCCGGCGTCATGTTCCTGTCCGAGACGTACGTCAGCCGGGCGGAGTACTTCCGATGAGCGAGACCGCGACGGTGCATCGTGCCAGCCGGTCCGCCGAGGCGACGCCCGCGGCGCGGGTCGCGATGGTCGGTGCGGGGCAGCTCGCCCGGATGACGCACCAGGCGGCGATCGATCTCGGCATCGAGCTGCGCGTCCTCGCCGCCGACGACGGTGAGCCCGCCGTCCGCGCGGGGGCCGCGCACATGATCGGCTCAGCCGACGACCTCGAGGACCTGCGGCGCCTGGCGCAGGACTGCGCCGTCGTGACGTTCGACCACGAGCGGATCCCGCCGGAACACCTGCGGACGCTGGAGCGCGACGGCATTCCGCTCGCGCCCGGGCATGGCGCCAAGCTGCTGGCCCAGGACAAGCTCCACGCACGCCGGGAACTGGCCCGCCTCGGCTTCCCGGTCCCGCCATTCGCGGACGCGCGGACGCAAGAGGACGCCGATCAGTTTGCCGCCGTGCATGGCTGGCCGCTGATCGGCAAGGCGCCCCGCGGCGGCTATGACGGCCGCGGCGTCTGGACGCTGGACGACCCCGCGGCCGTCGAGGCCCTGCTCGACCAGGTCCCCGACGGGCTCGTCCTCGAGCCGCGCCTGGCGATCGAGCGGGAGCTGGCGATCCTCGTCGCCCGCTCCGCGACGGGCCAGCTCGTCGCCTACCCGGTCGTCGAAACGGTGCAGCGGGCTGCGATGTGCCGCGAGCTGCTCGTCCCCGCGCAGATCGAGGCAGACCTGGCCGACAGGGCCCGCGACCTCGCGCTCGACGTCGCGCAGAGCATCGAGGCGGTGGGAATCCTCGCGGTCGAGCTGTTCGTCGTCGGCGGCGACCTGCTGATCAACGAGCTCGCGCTGCGCCCGCACAACTCGGGCCACTACACGATCGAGGGGGCGGTCACCTCGCAGTTCGAGCAGCACCTGCGCGCGATCCTCGGCTGGCCCCTCGGCATCACCGATCTGACCGCACCGGCGGTCGTCACCGTCAATGTCGTCGGCACGGACGCGGGCGGCGATCCCCGCGCTCGCGTGGCACGCGCGCTGGCCGTCCCGGGCGCGCGCGTGCATCTGTACGACAAGCGCCCGCGCCCGGGACGAAAGCTCGGCCACGTCACCGTGAGCGCGGGCGACGTCGGGACCGCGCGTGCCGCCGCCCGTCACGCCTCGGCAATCCTGGAGGGACGGGCATGAGCGGGCCTCGCGTCGCCATCGTGATGGGCAGCGACTCCGACCTGGAGACGATGCGCCCGGCGGCCGACACGCTCAGCGAGCTGCGCATCCCGCACGAGGTTCGCGTGATCTCCGCCCACCGCACACCCCACGCGATGCTGGCCTACGGTGAGGCGGCTGCCGGCAGCGGGCTGCAGGTGATCATCGCCGGGGCCGGCGGCGCCGCGCACCTGCCCGGCATGCTCGCGGCGGCGACGGTGGTGCCCGTGATCGGCGTCCCGGTCCCGCTGAGCCGGCTCGACGGGCTGGACTCGCTGCTGTCGATCGTGCAGATGCCGCGGGGCGTGCCGGTCGCCACGGTCGCGATCGGCGGCGCCGTCAATGCCGCCCTGCTCGCCGCGCGGATCCTCGCGATCGGCGACGCCGCGCTCACACAGGCCCTGCTCGATGCGCAGCAGCGGATGAGCGACGGCGCTCGTGCCGCGGACGAGCGCGTCCGCATCAGCTTCCCGAAATCCCACGACCGCTGAGGACCAATGCTCTCCGACAAGCGCCTGATCATCACCGGCATCGCCACCACCGACAGCATCGCCTTCGCGGTCGCCGAACGAGCTCAATTGCTCGGCGCCGAGGTGCTGCTGACGACATTTCCGCGCGACCGGGCGCTGACCGAGGCCGCCGCCGCCGCACTGCCGCGAGCAGCGGAGGTCGTCGACATGGACGTCACGCAGACCGAGGATGTCGATCGCCTGACCGAGCACGTGCGAGCGACCTGGGGCGGCCTGGACGGCGCCCTGCACGCGATTGCCTTCGCGCCGCGCGACGCGCTCGCCGGCGACTTCCTGACCGCCGGCGCAGACGGGATCAGCCTCGCCTTCCAGACCAGCGCCTACTCCTACGCCTCGCTCGCGCGTGTCCTCTACGAGCTCGCCCCGCCGGAGGGCGGCGCGATCGTCGGGCTCGACTTCGATGCCGCGGGCGCGTGGCCGGTCTACAACTGGATGGGCGTCTGCAAGGCGGCGCTGGAGTCGGTCAACCGCTACCTCGCACGCGACCTCGGCCCACGCGACATCCGCGCCAACCTGGTCGCCGCCGGTCCGCTCCACACGCGCGCCGCCGGCGGCATCCCGGCGTTCGAGCGACTGATCGAAGCCTGGGAGACGCGGTCGCCGATGCGCTGGGACGCGCGCGATCCCGCGCCGGTCGCCGATGCCACGTGCTTCCTGCTGTCCGACATGGCGCGTGCGATCACCGGCGAGATCCTGCACGTCGACGGCGGGTACCACGCGATGGCGGGCGCGCTGCGCGCTCCGGTCCCGGCGCACGCGGCGATCGACTGACGCCGCGGCCTGCGTGCCGCCGCGGGCGGGTGAGTATCGTCGTCTCGCGATGACCGACCTCGAGCGCATCGCACGAGCGGTCGCCGATCCCCAGAGGCTCGCCGCCGTCAGCGCGACCGGCCTGCTCGACACCGGGCCCGAGGAGCCGTTCGACCGTCTGGCGCGGCTGGCCGCCACCACCCTCGCCGCGCCGCTCGCGTTCGTCACCGTGGTCGACGCGCAGCGCTCCTTCTGGAAGGCCTGCATCGGCGTCGACGCGCACGAGCTGGCCGACCGCCAGAACGCGGTCGAGGAGTCGTTCTGCCAGTACGTCATCGGCTCGGGCAGCGAGCTCGTCGTCAGCGATGCGGCGAGCGATCCGCGCACCCGCGACAACCCCTCGGTCGACCTGATGGGCGTCGCCGCGTGGGCCGGGTTCCCGTTGCGGTCGCCCGACGGCCACGTGCTGGGGTCGTTCTGCGTCGTCGACACCAGCCCGCGAACGTGGGCCGATCACGAGATCGACATCCTGCGGTCGCTCGCGGACGCCGCCGCCGGCGAGGTGAAGCTCCGCGCCGCCGCCCAGCGCGCCTCGACGTTGGCGCGCACGCTTCAGGCGACGCTGTTGCCGCCGGTCACGCCGCAGATCCCAGGCTTTGACGTCGGGGCGATCTACCGCGCGGCCGGTGCCGGCGACGAGGTGATGGGCGACTTCTACGACATCTTCGAGAGCTCCGGCGGCCGCTGGAACGTCGTGCTCGGCGACGTCAGCGGCAAAGGCATCGACGCGGCGAAACTGACCGGGCTGGCACGCTACACGCTGCGTGCCGCCGCGATGCGCGAACCCAATCCAAGCCGGGTCCTTGCCCGCCTGGACGAGGCGCTGAAGATGGACCAGGCGACCACCGGCGGACGCTTCGTGACCGCCGTCATGGTCGCGCTCGACGCGCACGAGGGTGGCGGCGTCCGCGCCACCGTCTCATCCGGCGGTCACGTTCCGGCGCTCCTGCGCACCGCGACGGGGATCCGCGCGATCAGCCCGCCCGGCGGACTGCTCGGCGTGATCACCGATCTGACGCTCGCCGATGCGGAGTTCGACCTCGACTGCGGCGACGTGATCGTCCTCTACACCGACGGCGTGACCGAGGCACGCGACGCCGACGGCGAGCAGTTCGGGCCGCAGCTGCCGACGGTCGTTGCCACAGCGCCCGGCGATGCGCTTGCGATCGCGCGGGCGATCGACGAGGCGGTCGTGGAGTTCGCCGGCCCGGTGGGCCAGGACGACGTCGCGATCGTCGTGCTGCGCGTCGTCTGACGCGGTCTCGCCGCGTAGGCTGCGCGAATGGCGACGCACAACGCTCACAGCTCCGTCGCAGATCTTGCGCAGACCGTCGCTGAGCACGCTGCCGCCGGCGACACGGACCGCCGGCTTGCGGACCCCGTCGTCGCGGCGTTGCGCGAGGCGGGACTGTTCGCGGCGCTCGTCCCTGCGCAGTCCGGCGGCGGAGAGGCCGCGCCCCAGGGGTTCCTCGACAGCGTCCGCGAGCTTGCAGCCGACGACGCGGCGGCGGCGTGGATCGTCGCCGTCTGCGGGACCGCCGGGATGCTGGCCGCCTACCTCGAACCTGAACCGGCGGCCGAGATCTACAACTCGCACGCGATCGTCGCCGGCGTGTTCGCTCCGCGCGGCCGGGCCGTACGCGACGGCGAGGACCTCGTCGTCTCCGGCCGCTGGTCATTCGCCAGCGGCTGTCAGCACGCCGACTGGCTGATGGTCGGCTGCCTCGTGGGCGAGGGCGACGCGGTCGAGCGCACCGCCGCCGGCGCGCCCGATGTGCGGCTGATCCTGCTGCCGCAGGCCGCATTCACCATCCACGACACGTGGGACGTCGCCGGCTTGCGGGCGACCGGCAGCCACGACATCGAGCTCGACGGCGCGCGCGTTCCGGCGTCCCGGTCGGCGTCGCTGATCACCCAGGCGCCATTGGCCGCCGGGCCGCTCTACGCGTTCCCGCCGTTCGGGCTGCTGGCGCTGTCGATCGCGGCCGTGACGCTGGGCATCGCCGACGCCGCACTCGCGGAGCTGCGCAGCCTGGCCGCCGGCAAGACGCCCACGGGGGCGGTCCGCCCGCTCGCAGCACGGCCCGACACGCAGGCGCGCGCGGCACGGGCGCAGGCGGGCATCGACGCCGCCGCAGCGCTGATTGCATCCAGCGTTTCCGATGCCTGGGCCGCCGCGCAGCGCGGGGCGATCGATGTCGCACACCGCGCGGCGCTGCGTCGCGCGGCGACGTTCGCCGCCGAGTCAGCGGCCGCCATCGTCGACGACCTCTACCACCTCGCCGGCGGCACGTCGATCTACGCATCGAGCCCGCTGCAGCGCCTCCAGCGCGACATCCAGGTCGCGCGGCAGCACATGCTCGTCGCGCCGCCGACCTGGGAGCTCGCCGGCCGCGTCGCGCTCGGCGTGGACGCGGACGTCGGGCAGCTGTAGGACCGCCGATCGCGGAGCGGCACTCGGCGTCCAGCTACCCCCCGAGGCCCAGCTCAGCCCCCGCAGCCGTGATCTTCACCAGGAACTTGCCCTTCGTGTAGCCGTCCAGGAACTCCTGGGGCGTCGTCCCGTAGAGCTTGGCGTACTTGGCCGCGATCCGCGCGGCGTCCTCGTCCGAGAGGTACATCAGCAGATATTTGAGGATGTACCGGAAGTCCGTCGCCCCGACGTCGAAGCCCGAGTGCGTCCAGCCGTGGTAGCCGAACGGAAAGACCCCCTCCTCGGACGCCTTTGCGAATTCGCGCATGACGCTGAGTTCGACCTGCCCGCGAATCCCGGCCGGAAGTGCCTTACGGGTGACGCGATCGATCACCGCGTTCATGTCGACGTCGGAGACGATCGCCCGTGCGGCGCCGGTGAACACGGGCTTGCCGTTGACCACGAGCTTCTTGTAGCGGATCAGGATCGCGCCGCTCGCGTGGGCGGTCTGCTCCAGCTCCATCACGACCTTGCCGTTCTTGCCGAGCGTGAACTCCTTGCCGCCCTTTTCCAGCGCGCCCCGCACCTTCGCCGCCTTGCCGGTCGGGTCGGGCACCTTGCCGAGGAACTGATCCAGCTCCTTGCCCTTCTCCGCCACCCGAAGCGTGAGGCGCTCCTGCACGTCCTTCGTCAGCTTCTTGAAATTCGCCGGCAGCTTCGGCCGGTAGTAGGCCGTCTGCCCGAGGTACTCCTGCGGCGCGCCGAGCAGCACGTCGTCGGGTGTCAGGTTCTTGGTCGGGACCGCTTCGATCTTGCCGATCCCGCCCTTGACCTTGGCCGCAAACTCGTTGATCGGTCGCGCCTGCAGCTCAACATCGACGCCGAACTTCGCATTGATCGTCTTGACGATCTGCTGGAAGCGCGAGACCTGCGCCTGCGAGAGGTTGCCGAGCGTCTTCGCCTTCTCGACGGGCGCCGCCCCCTTGCCCGTCAGCCGCGCCGTGGTGCCGACCACCTCGGAGACGTCGCTCTTCACGCCGGCGGCCTTCCGCGCAGCCGCGAACGTCTTGAGGCCCTCGTTGATCTTCCCACCCGTGAAGTTCTCCATCCAGCCGACGGCGACCTCGCCTTCGATCCGGCCGAGCAGCTTGCCGAACTGAGCGGCGCCCCTGATCGGGTCGGTGCGCATCAGATCGTCCCATTGGACGACGGCGTTGCTCGTCGCGATGTCGAGCTGCTTCAGTCCGGCGCTCGCCTCGGCCGTCATCTGCGGCAGCGCGGTCCACGCCGCCTGCATCTGGGCGGGCGAGCTGTAGAACTTTGCATCCTCAGCGAAGACCCCCGTGGTCCCCTCGTAGCCGTCCTTGAGCAGCCCGGCGATCTCCAGATTCACGCGCGCGCGATCGCCCTGCCCGGGCTCGAACAGGTAGTCGCGCCAGAACACGAACGGCGTGATCAGCGTGCGATCGACGGCCTCGCCGCCGACCTTCTTCATCTCGCTGCCGGTCGCCTGCACCAGCGACCACGCAACCTCGCTCTGGCTCGGCTGGCGGCGTGATCCGCTGCCGACGGCGGTCGTGCGGTTCGGCAGCCAGGAGAGCGCGTCGGGCGGCAGCCCGAGCTGCGCGGCGAGCTGCCGTTCGAACGGCGTCGGGGTCCGCAGCGACCCCTTCAGCCGGCGCCGCACCGCGGCCGACAGCTTGGCGGCCAGCTCGTCGCGCCGCGTGACCGCCTGGTCCATCAGCGTGACCAGCCCACCGACGACGAGGCCGTCGAGATCCTGCCGCGTGGGCGTCTTGTACGTCGCCTCGACCTTCACTCCGGCCGTGTCCTGCTGCGGGTCGCCGGCAGCATCGGTTCCGGTCGCCGTCACCTTCAGCAGCGTCGTGCCGGGCGCATCGACGGCGTACGCGAGGGTGTGCTGCGTGGTGACGAGCGGCGCAAGGGTCGTCGGGTACGCCGGCTGCGGGCCGAAGAGACCGATCAACAGTGGCGCGTTTCCGGCCCCGAACACGGCGTCGTTCTGCGTCACCCCCGTCCCGCCACCGAGATCGAGCGAGCGGATCTCCGGCGTCCCCGCCTCACCGGTGTGGCGCAGCGTGAGACTCAGATTGAAGATGTCGTTGTCGCCGATGTCGCCGGCGTCCAGGCTCACGTCCAGCAGCTTGCGCTGCTCGTTGAGCAGCACGAAGCCGTGCACGATGCCGCCGACGCGCCCGGTCCCGATCACGTCGCCGCGCTCGTTCAGATCGGAGGCGCGCTCGAGTGTCATCGCCGGCGGCGTCGGCAGCAGCGAGGCGAGCTCGACGACCGTTCCGTCGAGCTTGCGGATTGCCGCCTGCGTCCCGCGGGACCCAACGGTCTCGCCGCGCTGATTGATCGAGACCGGGATGAAGTTCGCGGTCGAGACGAGCGTGTGGGCGTCGTCGTTGAGGCGAATCAGCCCGGTCCCATCGCTGCGGCGCGTACCCGCGATGATCCCGGCATCGTTGACCGGGTGCGGCGTGAACGACCCGACCGTCTGGGAGAACGGATCGGTGGCATCACGCGTCACGCCGGCGCCGTTGACGGTCCAGCGCCGCGGCAGCGCCCCGCGCTGGCTGCCGACGACGAGCCCGGTGCTGTTGTGGCCGGTGACGAATGCGTACTCGCTGTCGGCGAATGCGGGGCCGTCGAGTGCGCGGATCGCGGCGCCCTTCGGCGACCACAGGACCGCTCGTTCGTGCGGGTTCGACGTACCGTCCTTCGGGACCGGGCGCTGCATGATGTATCCGGCGGCCGAGCCGTCGCTGGCGACGCTCGTGACCTCGCCCGAACCCTCGTCGTCGAGCCCGGGAAGCAGCTGCGGACCGCTGATCACGCCACCTCGCGGCAACGTCCACAGCGCTGGGCGCGCCCCGTAGATCGAGAGCCCCGAGCATGAGCCGCCGATGATGCCGTCGGCATTGATGTCGTAGGCCGCACAGCGCCCACCGCCGCCCGGAAGCGGGAAGAACGTGCCATCGCGCCAGACCATCGGCGGTAGTGCGTTGTTCTGCGTCGAGCCGACGACCGTGGCGTCCTCGCCGATGGCGTTCGGCGAGAAATCGCCCACGGGCCCCAGATCGACAAGGCGGTACGCCGCGTGCGCCGGAGCACTGAGCAGCAGCGTGGTCGCGAGGACGACGCCGGCGACGCGGGCCAGGAACATCGGCGGAATCTACTCTCGAGCAGCGCCGATCGCGGCCGTTTGTAACGACAGCTCGTCAGCCGCCGGCGCGGCGGTACGTCTCGGCGACGGCCAGGTGGCGATCCATCGAGCGTTCGACCGCGGCGACGTCGCGCGGCGGGACGAACCACACGACCCGCGTGACGCCCGCCGCGGCAAAGCGCTCGAGCCGGTCGGGCTCGGTCGGTGCCAGCTGCAGCGTCGTCGGCAGCGGCCCGCGCCCGGCGGCCTCGGCGAGGTCGCGCAGCTTCTCCAGCCGCGCGATCATCCGGTCGTCGTCGCCGAGAAAGTTGGGGTACCACGCGTCGCCGTAGCGGACGACGCGCTCGAGGACGCGGCTCCCGTTGCCGCCGATCAGCACCGGCGGGCCGCCGGCCTGCAGCGGCTTCGGCCAGCTCCACGCGGGCTCGAATGCAATCTGATCGCCGGCATAGCTTGCCTCGTCCTGCGTCCAGAGCGCGCGCATCGCCTCGACGCTCTCGCGCATCCGCCCGAAGCGCCGCTCCGGATCGACCCCGTGATCCTCCATCTCCTCGATGTTCCAGCCCGCGCCGACGCCGACCAGCACGCGCCCACCGCTGAGCAGGTCGAGACTCGCCACCGCCTTGGCGGTGACGATCGGGTCGTGCTGGCCGACGAGCATCACGCCGGTGCCGACCTTCAGCGTCGTCGTCGCCGCGGCCGCGAACGCCATCGCGATCAGCGGGTCGTGCAGGCGCGAGTACTCGTCCGGCAGGTCGCCCCCGGCCGGGTATGGCGTGCGGCGGCTGACGGGGATGTGCGTGTGCTCGGGGAAGAACAGCGACTCGAAGCCCCGCTCCTGCGCCATGCGCGCGACGGTCGCCGGATCGGCCGACAGGTCGGTGCAGAAGATCGCGACGCCGAAGTCCATGTCCGGACCCTAACCGCGCCCCGTCCGCGCCTTGTACGTCCCCCAGCGCGCCGGTACTGTCAATCCCCGAGCGACGATCGAAGGCGGGGGCAGGATGCGGGCTGGGCCGAGGACTGCGATTGCCGTGCTGCTGGCGTCCTGCTGTGCGGGGCTGCTCGGCGCCGGGGCGGCGTCCGCCGACGTGCAGCTGATCTCCCGGGCTCCGGACGGCGGTTACGGCGATGGCGCGTCGAT
>JBBRFO010000084.1:0-12128 GCA_038224135.1 Solirubrobacterales bacterium | reverse complement strand
GCAGTTGTGCACGCTGAACGACGAATTGAGAGGAATGCGCACGACGTCGTGGTCGCCGGCGCCGCAGTCGATCGTGCCGTGCCCGTAGTAGGCCCAGATGTGGTCCGATCCCGGACCGCCGTCGATGTCGTTGAACCCGTGACTGCTGTAGATCCAGTCGTTGCCGGCACCGCCGCGCAGGACGTCGCGCTGACCGGTGTTGTTGTTCTTCGGGTCCCAGTCGCCCCAGAGGATGTCGTTCCCGGCACCGCCGTAGATCGTGTCGTCGCCGTGGTGCCCGAGCAGTTCGTCGTTGTCTGACCCGCCCATCTTCTGATGGCGGCCGCGGCCTCCGCTGGTGACCTTCCAGAGGATGCCGGTCACGGCCGGCCAGCCTTCATGCGTGACCTTGCCGGTTCCGCCGCCGCCGGCCGTGATCCGGCCGTTGCCGGGGCCGCACTGCTCGCCGGAGCGACGCGGGCTGCACAGGCCGCCGTCATCTCCTCCTCCGCCGCCCCTGCCCGCGCGGTTCGACGGGCGTTTCACGGGAGCAGGCCTGCTCCGCAGGGCCCGCCCGCTCCGGCGAACGAGGAGCGTCACGCGGACCTGCGTGAAATCACCGGCGCTGTCGGTGACGAGGATGCCGGCCGTGTCCGCCCCGAAGAAGCCATCATCAGGGGTGTACCAAAACATCCCGGACCGGTCCGGCCCAGAGAGCCCGCCATGCGCGGCGGGTTGCAGGATCGCGACACTCACCGCCCCGCCGTCAGGATCGGTGCACAAAGGCTTGCCGAAACTGACCGCCCGCCCATCGACCGACAGCGCCTCGAGGGCCGGTGGGCATGTGGGCGGATTCGATGCCGCCGCTGGTGTGGCAAGCCCGAGCAGCACCGTCAGACCGAGGAGCAGGGCGCGTGTGGGTCGCATGATCAACCGGACGGGGCGGGCGTCGGCTGTCTCACCGCGGCGTGGTGAAGCCGCATGAACCCGGCAGCTGCTGCTGGACCGCAAGCTGTGCACAAAGGCCTCCCAGTCCTCGATGTGCCGAACGTATCCGAAACCGGGCGAATAATGTGAAAACTGCGATTCACCCCGGACAGTGGAATGCACACAGGGCGACGCTCGGCATACGGAGGTAGGGTCGGCGTCATGCTCCGCAATCGCTCGCGCCGACTGCTCCTCGGGATCGCCTGCTGCGCGTTCGCGGCGCTCGCGGCCGCCCCGGCGGTCGGCGACTCCACACCACCCGTGATCACGATCGTCGCGCCGGTCGCCGGCGCCGTCTTCAACGACCACCTGCGCCTCTCGGTGTCGGCTACCGACGCGGACGGGCTGGGCCGGATCTCGTTCGACGCGGACGGCAAGCGGATTCGCAGCTTCACGACGAATCTCGAGAGCGGCGTGCCGGTGTCGTTCACGTGGAGTGGGGCACGCGAGCTGTCGCCCGGGATGCACACCATCACCGTGCTGGCGACGGACAAGCAGGGGTCCAACCCGGACACGGGCGAAGACAACCGCACCACGGCCTCGGTCCGAGTCCGGCGGATCGACGTGGCCAAGCTGGCCCTGGCCCGGACGATCACCACGATCCGGCTTTCCGGCTCGGGCCTGGACCGCGCGGTCCAGGGCTCGGTCTCGGCGCCCAGCGCCGCGTTTCCGCGCGCGCTCTTCCCACCGAACGGGAGGGTCCGCGCCACGTGGCAGGTGTTCAGCGGCATGCGCTTCAAGACCCGGCACCGCGATGTGGGCCATGCGCTCACCTCGTATCGGTTGCATCAGCGGCTGGCGATCAAGGGCCGCTGGCGCGTGCGGGTGGCGTTCGAGGCGGACCGGCCCTATCGGTCCTCGGTGTCCAAGACGATCGTCTTCAACGTCGGCTGATCCGCCGGCTCCGCAATCCGCTCTCGTGATGAGCGTCGCGTCGCCGCCGCTCTACTCGTTCTGACCCGCGGCTGCGCGCGGCTCAGAACCGCGCCAGCAGCCACTCGTGGACCGCCGGGACCCGCTGATGGATCAGCGTCAGGTGGCCGTCGTCTGACGTGATCCGCACGTCGGCGCCGGGGATCTCACCGGCCAGCCACTCGCCGTGTGACAGCGGAACGAACAGGTCATGGCGGCCGTGCCAGACGAGGACCGGGACGCTGATCGCCGCAAGGTCGAAGCCGAACGGCGCGACGAACGCCAGGTCGTCCTCGAGCCAGCCATCGATGCCGCGGGCGAACACCTGAGGCATCGTCGCCGACCAGTGCTCGGCGTACCCGTCGGCGAGCGCCGCCTGGTCGGCCTCGGAGACGAGCGAGCGCAGCTCGTCGGCGAGGTCGGCCGCGGACGCCGCGAGCATCCCGGCGCTGCCGCCGGTCAGCAGCGGCCCGAGCGCCTCGCGGCCCATCATCGCGGCGCCGAACTCGATCAGGTTGTCGCTGCCCATCCCGGCGAAGTAGTTGAGGCCGCCGGCGTCGAACGGTGCGACGCCGGCGAGCGACGCCGCGGCGACGACGCGGTCACCCAGCAGCGCGGCGCAGGCCAGCGCGTGCGGCCCGCCGCCGGAGATGCCCCACGTCGCCAGTCGATCGATGCCGAGCGCGTCGGCGATCGACCGCACATCGTCGGCGGCATCGGCGACCGTGCGGCCGGGGTGTGGATCGGACCCGCCGTACCCGGGCCGGTCGTAGCCGATCAGCCGGATCCCATGATCGGCGGCGTGGGCGACCCAGGGCGCGTACAGGGCGCCACTCAACGGCGTTCCGTGATGCACGAGCACGGCGCGCCCGTCCGGGTCGCCGCCCTCGTGGACGTGCAGCGCGCGGCCGCCCGGTCCCGCGACCTGCACGCCGCTCACGGCCCGTCGACCTGCACGTTCCCCTTGCGCTGGATCTGGATCTTCAGCTGCGGATCGCGCCAGGTGTGGTCGTGCTTGCGGCAGCCGGCGTCGAAGCGCAGAGCCGCGCGGTCGACGTGGACGTCGTAGTAACTGGCGAACAGCGTCATGCTCGCGCGCGTTCCGACGGCGCACGAGGCGTCGTCGGTGGCGGTCACCTTCAGCGGGATGATCAGCTCGACGCCGAGCTTGCCCAGCCGCATGACGCGGCCGTGCAGCGCCGCGTCGGTCGCCGTCGTGCGCAGGACGACATGGCGCTTCTTGGCGACGCCGCCACCCATGTCCTGATGGCAGATCCAGCCGTGCGCGCGCTTGCCGAGCCACGTCCCGCGCCCGTGCGTGTAGGACTTGGACACGCCCTTGTGCGTGCCGATCGGCGCGCCGTACTGCGAGAACGCCCAGAGGACCGGGCCGTTGGCCGCCGCCTTGGCATCGAGTGGGCACGTGACGCGGGCGGTCGCGGCGGATCCGGCCGGCACGATCCAGACCGCGGCGGCGGCGAGGACGGCGAGCAGCGGGACGAGCAGGCGTGAGCGGTGCATCGGACCGATGCTCCCAGGGCGCCGCCGGGTGGTCAAGGCGCCGCCCGCGACGGCGCGGGACAGCCTGCACAGCGGGTAGATTGCGCCGGTCTTGACGCGCTGCCACGCCAATCTCGGGAGCAGCGCGGCGCGATGCTGAAGTTCCTCCTGCGGCGGCTGATCAGCTCGTTCATCCTCGTCGCGATCGCCGCCAGCATGGCCTACGTCCTGGCCGCCGTCAGCCTCAGCCCGCGATCGAACTTTGCCGGCCGCAACCCGCCGCCGCCGCCGGCCGTCGTCGACAAGCAGCTGACGAGCCGCAACCTCAACGACAAGACGCCGGTCATCGAGCGCTACTGGATCTGGGTCAAGGGCGTGGCGCACGGCGACTTCGGCAAGACCTGGGACGGTAACTCGGTCAACGCCGAGCTCGGCCGTCGCATCGGTGTCAGCCTGCGGCTGTTGCTGGTGGCGACGATCGTCGGCAGCCTGCTCGGCGTGCTCGTCGGGGCCTGGGGGGCCATACGCCAGTACAAACTCAGCGACCACCTGGTGACGATCAGCTCGTTCGTGATCCTCGCGACGCCGGTGTTCGTCCTGGCGATCCTGCTGGAGATCGTGGCCGTCGGGTTCAACAACGCCGTCGGCACGCAGTTCTTCAAATACACGGGCGAGTTCACGCCGGGGCTGACGGGCGGCTTCTGGACCAAGGCCGGCGACCGCGCGACGCACCTGCTGATCCCCAGCCTGACGCTGATCCTCGGCCAGATCGCGATCTACAGCCGCTACCAGCGCAACGCGATGCTCGATGTCCTGGGGAGCGACTTCGTCCGCACAGCGCAGGCCAAGGGGCTGCGCCGGCGCACGGCGCTGGTCAAGCATGCGCTGCGGATCGCGCTGATCCCGTCGGTCACGTTCTTCGCCTACGACTTCGGCCTGCTGCTCGTCGGCGCGACGTTCACCGAGAAGATCTTCGGCTGGCACGGCATGGGCGAGTGGCTGATCGACTCGATCACGAAGAACGACGTCAACGCGGTCGCAGCCGTGAGCCTGTTCGCGTCGGTGCTGGTGCTCGTCGCCGGCTTCCTGTCGGACATCGCCTACGCGCTGCTCGATCCCAGGATCCGGGTCGGCTGATGTCCGTCGGCGGTTCGACCGAGCTGCAGTTCCCGTTCGATCCCGACGGTGGTGCCCCGCTGGCGGGCGTCGACGACCGCGTGATGTCGCGCCGGCGGCTGGTCACCCAGCGCTTCCTGCGCCAGCGGCTCGCGGTGATCGGGCTCGCGGTCCTGGTGTTCCTGTTCCTGCTCGCCTTCCTCGGGCCGCTGGTCGGGCAGTGGAGCTACACCGACCGCGACTTCACCGCGTTCCTGCAGGCGCCGTCGGCGCAGCACTGGTTCGGCACGACGCAGACCGGCGCCGACGTCTATGCGCTGACGCTGCGCGGGATGCAGAAGTCGCTGATCATCGGCCTGCTCGTCGCGGTCCTGTCGACCGGGCTGGCCGCGCTCGTCGGGTCGTTCGCGGGCTACTTCGGCGGCTGGACCGAGCGGATCCTGATGTGGTTCGTCGACCTGCTGCTGGTGCTGCCCTCGTTCCTGATCGTCGCGATCCTGTCGCCGTCGTTCCGCGGCAAGACGTGGCTCGTGTTCGTCGTCCTGCTTGCCGCGTTCCTCTGGATGGTCACCGCGCGGATCGTCCGCGGCCTGACGATCTCGCTGCGCGAGCGCGAGTACGTGCTGGCGGCGCGGTACATGGGCGTCTCGGCGCCGCGGATCATCCTGCGCCACGTGCTGCCGAACATGGCCTCGCTGCTGATCATCGACGCGACGATCAACGTCAGCGCGGCGATCATCTCCGAGACCGGCCTGTCGTACTTCGGCTTCGGCGTGCAGCCGCCGGACGTGTCGCTCGGCACGGTGATCGCCGACGGGACGACGGCGGCGGTCAGCTATCCGTGGCTGTTCGCGTTCCCGGCCGGCCTGCTGGTGGCGATCGTGCTCGCGGTCAACCTGATCGGCGACGGGCTGCGCGACGCGCTCGATCCGACATCGAAGGCGTCGTCGTGAGCGAGCCGGTCCTGCGCGTCAGCGACCTGCACGTCACGTTCCCCGGCGGCGAGGGCGACGTGCGGGCGGTGCGCGGCGTCAGCTACGAGCTCGCCCGCGGCGAGGTGCTGGGCATCGTCGGCGAGTCCGGATCGGGCAAGTCGGCGTCGGCGCAGGCCGTGATGGGGCTGCTGCCGGCGTTCGCCCAGGTCAGCGGATCGGTCAGCCTCGGCGGGCAGGAGCTGACCGGGCTGGACGACCGCGGGCTGTCGCAGGTCCGGGGCGAGCGGATCGCGATGGTCTTCCAGGATCCGCTGTCGGCGCTGACGCCCGTCTACACGGTCGGCGACCAGATCGCCGAGGCCGTGCGCGTGCACCGCAGCGGCTCGCGCGATGCCGCAGCCAGGCGCGCCGTCGAGCTGCTCGAGCTGGTCGGCATCCCGCAGGCGTCGTCGCGGGCGCGTGCCTTCCCGCACGAGTTCTCCGGCGGCATGCGCCAGCGCGTGATGATCGCGATGGCGATCGCCAACGACCCCGATGTGCTGATCTGCGACGAGCCGACGACGGCGCTCGACGTCACGATCCAGGCGCAGATCCTCGATCTGCTGACGCGGCTGAAGGCGGAGATCGACACGGCGATCGTGATGATCACCCACGACCTCGGCGTGATCGCCGGGTTCGCCGACCGGATCGCCGTGATGTACGCCGGGCGCTTCGTCGAGTCGGGCACGGTCGATGACGTCTTCGCCCATCCGCGGATGCCGTACACGCTCGGGCTGCTCGGGGCGATGCCGCGCCTCGACGCCTCCGACCGCCGGCCGCTGGCGTCGATCTCGGGGTCGCCGCCGCCGCTCGCGGACCTGCCGTCCGGCTGCCCGTTCGCGCCGCGCTGCCCCGTTGCGATCGGCATCTGCACGGCGCAGGAGCCGGCGCTGGACCCGGTCGGCGTCGCCGGGCACCGCAGCGCCTGTCATCGCGCCGGTGAGATCGACGGCGGAGCGCTCGCGCCGGCCGAGGTCTTCCCGGTGCCCGATGTCGCCGCGGCCGCGCGCGATCCACGCCCGCGCGAAGACCGCCCGATCGCGCTCGAGGTCGACGGCCTGGTCAAGCACCACGCGCTGCTGAAGGGCGCGATCCTGCGCCGCCAGGTCGGCTCGGTCTACGCGGTCGACGGCATCAGCTTCGACATCCGCGAGGGTGAGACGCTCGGCCTCGTCGGCGAGTCGGGCTGCGGCAAGACGACGACGCTGCTGGACATCCTCGAGCTGCATGCGCCACAGGGCGGGCGCGTCGTCGTGCTCGGCAACGACACGGCGCAGCTCGATCGCCCGGCGCGCCGCGCGCTGCGCAGCGACATCCAGGTCGTGTTCCAGGACCCGATGGCGTCGCTCGATCCGCGGATCCCGGTCGGCGACATCCTGCGTGAGCCGCTCGACGCGCACGGCGTCGACGGCGCCAAAGTGCCCGCGCGCGTGCGCGAGCTGCTCGACCTCGTCGGCCTGGAGCCGGGCCACGCCTCGCGCTATCCGCATCAGTTCTCCGGCGGGCAGCGCCAGCGGATCTCGATCGCGCGGGCGCTGGCACTGGAGCCGAAGTTGCTGGTGCTGGACGAGCCGGTGTCCGCGCTCGACGTCTCGATCCGCGCCGGCGTCATCAACCTGCTCGCCGAGCTGCGCGCGCGGCTCGGCCTGTCGTACCTGTTCGTCGCCCATGACCTGTCGCTCGTGCGGCACATCGCCGACCGCGTGGCCGTGATGTACCTCGGGCGGATCGCGGAGATCGGCGAGGTCGATCGCGTGTATGAGGCGCCCGCGCACCCGTACACCCAGGCGCTGCTGTCGGCGATCCCGATCCCCGACCCGGCCAAGGAACGCGCACGCCGGCGGATCCTGCTGGAGGGCGACCTGCCGAGCCCGGCCGACCCGCCGTCAGGCTGTCGCTTCCGCACGCGCTGCCCGAAGTTCGCGCAGATCGGTGAGAATCAGCAGCGCCGCTGCATCGACGAGCAGCCGGAGCTGCACGACATCGGAACCGACCAGGCTGCCGCGTGCCACTACGCCGAGCAGGTCGACGTCATCTGACGCGGAAGTACGCCGCACCACCAACAGGGAGAACCACGACATGAACCGCCATCGACTCTGGGCTGCAGCACTCGCTCTCATCAGCGCCGCACTGATCGTTGCCGGCTGCGGCAGCGCATCCACGAGCACCGGCGGAGGCGTTGCGCTCAAGGCATCGGACCTCAACCCGCAGTCGCGCGATCAGGTCAAGGACGGCGGCGTCCTGCGCTGGGCGATCGACGAGTTCCCCAGCAACTGGAACTACAACCAGATCGACGGCACGCTCGGGACGGCCTACAACGTCGAGGCGGCGATCATGCCGACGACCTTCAACGTCGACGACAAGGCCAACCTGACGCCGAACCTCGACTACCTCACCTCCGCAAAGGTCACCTCGACGACGCCGCAGGTGATCACCTACGAGCTCAACCGCAAGGCCAAGTGGTCGGACGGCAAGCCGATCACCGCGGCCGACTACATCGCACAGTGGAAGGCGCTGCGCAGCGCGACCAGCGACTACCAGGTCTCCTCCTCGACCGGCTACGAGAGCATCTCGAGCACGAAGGCCGGCAAGGACGCGTACGAGGTCGTCACGACGTATTCCAAGCCGTTCGCCGACTGGCAGTCGATCTTCAATCCGCTGTATCCCGCGTCGGCCAACGCGACGCCGGCGGCGTTCAACAAGGGCTGGATCAACAAGATTCCGGTGACCGCCGGCCCGTTCAAGCTCGAGAAGATCGACCAGACGGCGCAGTCGATCACGGTCGTGCGCGATCCAGCGTGGTGGGGCACGCCGGCCAAGCTCGACAAGATCGTCTTCCGCACGCTGGCCGACGACGCGATCGTCAGTTCGTTCGCCAACGGCGAGGTCGACTACGGCGAGATCGGCCCGGACCCATCGGGCTACAAGCGCGCGCTCGGCGTCACCGGTGGCGCCGTCCGCGAGGCCGGCGGCCCGGACTTCCGGCACTTCACGATGAACGGCGCCAGCCCGATGCTGTCCGACCAGCGCGTGCGCCAGGCGTTCACGCTCGGCGTCGACCGCAAGGTCATCGCGCGCGCCGACCTGACCGGCCTCAACTGGCCGACGGCGACGCTCGACAACCACTTCCTCGTCAACACGCAGGTGGGCTACAAGGACAACACCGGCGACCTGGGCACGTATGACACGGCCAAGGCGGGGAAGCTGCTCGACGAGGCCGGCTGGAAGCTGAGCGGCGCCTTCCGCGAGAAGGGCGGCAAGCAGCTGAAGCTGCGCTTCGTGATCCCGGCCGGGGTGTCGGTCAGCAAGCAGGAGGGCGAGCTGGTCCAGGGCATGATGAAGAAGATCGGCATCAACCTCGATCTGCAGACGGTGCCGAGCGACGCATTCTTCGACAAGTACGTGACGCCCGGCAACTTCGACATCACCGCGTTCTCGTGGATCGGCACGCCGTTCCCGATCTCCTCGGCGCAGTCGATCTATGCCAAGCCGACCAAGGACGCCAAGGGCGATCTGCAGATTCAGCAGAACTACGCCCGCATCGGCACGGCGTCGATCGACAAGCTGATGGGCGACGCCGCGACGACGCTCGACAAGGGCAAGGCGCTCGACCTGATCAACCAGGCCGACGCGCAGCTGTGGCAGCTCGGTCACTCGCTGACGCTGTACCAGCGCCCGCAGCTGCTGGCGGTCAAGGCGACGCTGGCGAACCTCGGCGCGTTCGGGTTCAAGAGCCCGGTCTACGAGGACATGGGCTTCGGCAAGTAGCTCAGCGCAGGTCCGCGGCGATCGCTCGGGCGATCGCCGCGGCGACGCGCGCGCGCCAGGCGGGTGATTCGAGCTGGCGTGCGTCGTGCGCGTTGCGCATGTTGCCGAGCTCCGTGAAGACCTTCGGCACGGCTGAGAGATTGAGCCCCGCGAGGTCGGTGCGCTGGACGAGCCCGTCGCCGGCGATGTAGGTGGCGGTGTGCAGTCCGGCGCCGCGCAGCGCCGCGCGCACGGCGCGCGCGAGGCGCAGCGACGGGCGGATGATCCGCGTGCTGCGGCCCGTGATCGGTGCCGGCGCGATCACGTGAAAGCCGCGGCCGCCGGGCGGTCCGCCGTCGGCGTGGATCGAGATCGCCACGTCGGCATGCGCCAGGTTGCCGATCGCCGCGCGGCGGTTCACGCACGGGCCGACGCCGGCGTTGGTCGTCCGCGTCATCACGACGCGTGCGCCGGCGGCCTGCAGTCGTGCGCGCAGCTGCTTCGCGACGGCGAGCGTGAACGCGGCCTCACTCAGCCGTCCGTCGTTCGTCGCCGTCCCGGTCGTGTCGCAGGCCTTGCGAAAGCCGCCGGCGGGGACGAGCCGGTTGATCGCCGCCGGGTGGCTGGCGTTGGCGCCGTTGTGGCCGGGATCGACGACGATCGTCCGGCCGGCGAGCGGCAGGGCGGCGCGGCCGGCAGCGCCACTCGCGGCGAACGAGCCGAGCGCGAGGACGAGGGCCGCGGCGAGGCTGACGGGCAGGCGAGGCATCACGTGGAGCGTACGCACCGAAACCTTCGCCGCCGGTTCGCGTTCCAGGTGGGTCATGTCGTCTTCCGAAGGGCTTCCCACCATGCAGCGGTCCATCTCCTTCGCGGCGTTCTTCGCCGCGCTGATCACCTTGGCGTTCGCCGCCTCGGCCGGCGCCGCGGGCGTGCAGGTCGGCGCCTCGAGCTGGACCTGGGGCAACCCGCTCCCGCAGGGCAACACCGTCAACGCGCTGGCGTTCTCCGGCCCGCAGGGCTACGCGGTCGGCGACTTCGGCACGATCCTCTCGACGCCCGACGGCGGAACCAGCTGGAAGGGCATCTCGTCCGGCACGTTCACCGACCTGACCGAGGTGCAGGCGATCGACGCCGACGCGTTCTTTGCCGGCGGCGGGTGCGTCGGGCGGCGCTCGAACGACGCGGGCAAGACGTTCACGCGGGTCGCGTTCACGCCGGTTGAGACAAAGTGCAGCCAGCCGCTGGCGGCCGCGTACTTCGTCTCGCGACTGATCGGCTACGTCGTGCTCGCCGACGGGACGGTGCTGCGGACCGACAACAACGGCGAGTCTTTCGCCCAGCGGATCGCGGTTCCCGGCACGCGTGCCGGCGGCGGTGGCGCCGCCAACGTGCGCGTCAACGCGCTGCGGTTCCTCGATGCGACGACCGGCATCGCCGCGACGTCCGACGGCAAGATCTACCGCACCGCCGACGGCGCGAACTCGTGGACGGTCGTCAACGACACCCAGCGCCAGGTTCGCGGCCTGTTGATGTTCGACGCCAAGACCGGCGTCGCCGTCGGTGACCAGTCGCTCTACCTGACGACCGACGACGCGGGTCTCAGCTGGACGCCGAAGGCGCTGACGCTGACGGCCGCGCAGAACCTGCAGACCGTCGCCTGCGCGACACCCAAGCTCTGCGTGATGGCGACCGGCAGCAACCAGATCGTCCGCACCAACGACGGCGGGCTGACCGGCTCGCTCGTCGCGCCCGCGCAGGGCACCGTCACGACGGCCGCGTTCGGCTCGCTGACGCGCGTCGCGGCGCTCGGCGCAAGCGGTGCGACCGCCGTCTCCGATGACGCCGGGGCGACGTTCGCGCCGATCGGCGGGCGGCTGACCGGTCGCTACAGCGCCGTCGTCGCGGGGCCTGCCGGGGTCGCCTTCGCGACCGGCGACAACGGCTCGCTGGCCAAGACCACCAACGGCGGCGCCAGCTGGGCGCGCAGCAACGTCTCGACCTCCGAGGATGTCCTCGACGTCTCGTTCCCGACGGCGCTGACCGGGTTCGCGCTGGACACGGCCAATGGCCTGTTCCGCACCACGGACGGCGGCGCGACGTGGCGCGCGCTCGATACGGGCAGCACCGCGAGCGCGCAGGCCGTGCTGGCGACCTCGCCGACGAATGTGCTCGTCGTCGGACCGCGCGGCGTGCGCCGCTCGACCGATGGCGGCGACACGTTCAACGCGATTCGCGGCGCGATCAACACGGTGCGCCTGCGCGGCGTCGACAAGGCCGGCAAGGCGCTGATCGTCTGGGGCGACCAGGACCTGTGGCGCTCGGTCGATCAGGGTCGCACGTGGACGGCGGTCCGCAAGCCGGGCAAGCTGATCAAGCTGCGTAACGGCAGGAAGGTCAACCAGCGCCCGCTGGTCGGGGCCGACTTCGTCAGCGCGAGCATCGGCTACCTGGCGACCGGCGACTACCCGCAGGGCGGTCTGTACCGCACGGCCGACGGCGGCAAGAGCTGGGCGTTCCTACCCGGGATCGGCACCGGCATGAGCTACGGCGGCGGCCTCTCGTTCGCCAGCGCGAAGCGCGGCTACGTCGTCGTCGGCAATCGCACGACCAACCCGGGCCTGCGCTCCAACCTGCTCAGCACGAGCGACGGCGGGGCAACGTGGACGCCGCAGTTCGTCGTGCCAGGGCAGCTCCGGCCGCGCGGCGTGACGAGCGGCCCCAACGGAACCGACTACCTGCTCGGCGGCGACGCGAACCTGCTGTCGACCACGACCGGCGGCGTCGCCGGGACGCCGTCACGGATCTCGATCGCGACCAAGCAGCGGCGCTTCACCAAGCTGCCCCCGGGCGGCAGCATGACGGTGACGGGCACCGTCGCGCCGGCGCAGTCCAAGGACGCGGTGACGGTCA
>JBBRFO010000083.1:0-12291 GCA_038224135.1 Solirubrobacterales bacterium | reverse complement strand
CGAGCGCCCACACCTGCGGGTCGCCGGTCTTCGAGAGCCCGAAGCGCGGGATGGCGGCGCCGGTGAGGTGGCCCCAGCAGCCCTCGGCGAGCACGGTGGCGCGCGCGACGACGTCCGAACCGGGCTCGAAGTTGCCGAGCTCCTGGCCCTCCTTGCCCCGACCCTTGTCGCCCGAGCGCACGCCGCGGACGACGCCGTCCTCGACGAGCAGCTTGTCGGCCGAGGTCTCCGAGAGGATGTAGGCGCCGGCCTCCTCGGCCTGCTGGGCCTGGTAGCGCGCGAGCGCGGCGACGGAGATGACCTCGTTGCCGTGGTTCTTGAACGGCGGCGGCGTCGGGATCCGCAGTGCGACCTTCGAGGTCGGCGTCATGTAGACCGCCTCCTTCTCGACCTCGCCGTAGGCGAAGCCCTGGGCGCGCCAGTCCTCCCGCGTCATCTCGGGGAACAGCTGCTCCAGCGGCCCCGGGCGCATGACGGCGCCGGACAGGTTGTGCCCGCCGCAGGTCTTGGCCTTCTCGATCACGGCGACGGGAACCTCACCCAAGCGCTCAAGCGTCTCCGGATCATCAGCCAGCAGCTGGAGCAACCGGTTGGCGCAGGCCAGGCCCGCTGTGCCGCCGCCGACGATCGCCACGCCGACCTCGATGCGATCGTCCTCGCCGTCGAGCTCGCGCTTGATGAACTCGTCCGGCGAGTCGACCGGCGGCGGGTATGCCGCCGGGACTGCCGTGCCGTTGGCTCCCGCCATCTCGATCAGCCCTTCTTCGCCTTCACGGCGTCGGTCAGCTTCGGCAGGATCTTGTTGAGATCGCCGATCACGCCGAGGTCGGCGAACTCGAAGATCGGCGCGTTCGAATCCTTGTTGATCGCGACGATGTTCTCCGAGTTCTGCATGCCGACCTTGTGCTGGATCGCGCCCGAGATGCCGACTGCGAGGTACAGCTTCGGCGCGACGGTCTTGCCCGTCTGGCCGATCTGTCCGGCGTACGGGAACCAGCCGGCGTCGACGACCGCGCGGGTCGCGGCGACGGCCGCCGTGTTGCCGAACGCGGCCGCGAGGTCCTCGGCGAGCTGGAAGCCCTCCTTGGCGCCCAGGCCGCGGCCACCGGCGATGAGGATGTCCGCGCCCTCGATGTCGACGTCGGCGCCGCGCTGCTCGCCGCGCTGGACCATCGTCGCCTGGTTGCTGAAGTCCGAGTACTGGACGCTCAGGTCCTCGACCGGGGCCGGGCTGCCGCCGGCCTGGATCTCGAAGGCGTTGAGCCGGCTGATGATGATGCCGACGTCGCTGCGGAACGAGATCTCGGAGATCGCGGAGTCGCCGAGGATCGGGCGCTCGGCGATGAGCTTGCCACCGTCGGGACGCACCGCGGTGACCTCCATCGCCACGCCGGCGCCGAGGCGCGCGGCGAGGCCGGCACCGACCTCGAAGCCGAGCAGGCCACCGCCGAACAGCGCGTAGCCGTAGCCGCCGTTGCCGATCGCCGCCGCCATCGCGTCGACGACCGGCTGTGCCAGGCCCTCGGCACCTTCGGCCCGCAGCACCTTCGCGGCGCCGTAGGTGCCGGTCGACGCAGCAAGTTCGTCGCTGATGCCGGTGCCGACGAGAATCGCGTGGCACTCGCCGCCGATCGCGGCCGCGAGCTTTGCGCCCTCGGAGATCGCGCCTTGGGAGTTCTTGTTGATCGCGCCGTCGTAGTGGAGCGCGTAGACCAGGATGTTCGCCATCTGGAGTCAGTCCTTTCTGAAGCCCGCAGGCCCTAGATCAGCTTGCGTGCCTCAAGCCACGCGACGATCTTCTCGACGGTCTCGGCGGTGTCCTCGTCCTCGAAGATCTCACCGGCCTCCTTGCTGGGCGGCTGCTTGGAGCCGGTCCACTGGGCGGCGGAGTTGTCGCCGCCGACCTTGCTCGCGTCGATGCCGACGTCGCTGGCGGCCTTCGTGTCGAGCGGCTTCTTCTTGGCGCCCATGATCGCCTTGAGCGACGGGTAGCGCGGCTCGTTGATCGCGTCGCCGACCGAGATCACGGCCGGAAGCTGGACGTTGACGGTGTCGTAGCCGTACTCGGCCTGACGCTCCGCGCGCAGCGCGCCGCCCTCGACGTCGATCTTGATGACCTGCGTCAGCGACGGCATGTGCAGGTGGTCGGCCACCACGGCGCCGATCGTGTAGCACTCGCCATCATCGGACTGCTGGCCGAGCAGGACGAGGTCGGGCGCCTCGGCGCGCAGCGTCTCGGCGAGCGCGTAGCCGGTGGCGGCGACGTCCGAGCCGGCGAGGCTCGGGTCGCTCAGATGCACCGAGCGGTCGGCGCCCAGAGCGACGGCCTTGTGGAGCGCGCGGACGGCGCTGTCGGGGCCCATCGTCACGGCGACGATCTCCTCGATCGGCAGCGCGCCGCTCTCCTTCAGCTGCATCGCAGCCTCAATGGCGTGGGTGTCGTAGGGATTGAGGGTCTTCTCGCCACCGCGATCCATGCGCCCCGTAGACGGGTCGATGCGCTTCTGGACTGCGGCGTCGGGGACCTCTTTCACCAGGACGCAGATCTTCACTGGTCTCGAGCCTCCTCAGGCGTGACGGTACGGCAAGTGTAGATGATTGACTGACGAGTCAATCGGGCGGCCCGGCCCTGCTGGCCGGCGCCCGAGCGATACGGCATGGGACGGTGGCCTAGCGGCGTTGCCGCTCGGTCACGTTGCCCCGGATGAAGTCGATGATCGCCTCGGTCGGCGCGCCCGGCGTGAAGACCTCGGCGATGCCCTTGGCCTTCAGCAACGGGATGTCGTCGGCCGGGATCGTGCCGCCGACGGTGATCAACACGTCGTCGATCCCCTGCTCGGCGAGCAGGTCGACGATCCGCGGGACGAGCGTCATGTGGGCGCCAGAGAGGATCGACAGCCCGACGGCGTCGGCGTCCTCCTGGATGACCGTCTCGACGATCTGCTCCGGCGTCTGATGCAGGCCGGTGTAGATGACCTCCATGCCGGCGTCACGCAGCGCGCGGGCGATGATCTTGGCGCCGCGGTCGTGCCCGTCGAGGCCGGGCTTGGCGACGACGACGCGGATCTTTCGCTGGGTGGTGGTCGCGGACATGGCGGGCGGCGCCGGTGGCGCAAGGCGGATGGTATCCGTCGCGCTCGTCGGGCAGTCGGCCGGGCCGGCTACTTGACGCGGAGCTTCAGCACCATGCCCGGGTGGATCGAGCAGTCGAACCGGTAGGTGCCGCGCTTGTACGTCCGCGTCAGCGTCTTGGCGCGCCTGTGCGGCGTCGCGTATGACGACGGGATGTTCTTCCCGATGATGTTGTGCGTGAGCTTGCCGACGTAGACGAAGCTCAGCGTCGCGGAGCCGCGAGCGGTGATGTTGGCGGGCGTGAAGTACGAGTCCTTCAGCAGGATCCGGTAGCTCGATGCGGCGTGGGCGCGCGGCGCACCGGCGGTGACCGGCGCGGCGAGGACGGCGATGAGGGATGTCGCGGCCACCAGGACGGCGGCGAACTGGCGCTTCATGTTCGAGGGACTCCTTGCTGGGGCTGGGCGGGCGATCCGGCCCGTCGAATGATGCGATGGATGATGACGAACCGGCCGGTCCGGCGCGCCGGATGATCGTTGGGGTCGCTAGAAGACGGGAGTTTCGGTGTAGTGGCCGAAGACCTCTTGCAGGGTGTCGATCATCTCGCCCTCGCTGGCGTGGGCGCGGGCGCAGTCGAGCATCGCCGGCATGACGTTGCGCCCGTCGGTCGCGGCTGCGTCCTTGAGGGCCGCGAGGGTCCGCTCGACCTGCGCCGCGTCGCGGCGGGCGCGGACGCCGTGCAAGCGGTCGATCTGCTGGCGCTCCAGCGCCGGGTCGATCTTCAGGATCGGCGTCTGGCCGTCGTCGCCCTCGGTGAACGCGTTGACGCCGACGACGATCCGCTGCTTTGCGTCGATCCGCTGCTGCAGCTCGTAGCTGGCGTCGGCGATCTCTCGCTGGGGATAGTTCTGCTTGACCGCCTCGACCATGCCGCCGAGCTCGTCGATCGTCGCGAAGTAGGCGTAGGCCTGGCGCTCGATGTCGTCGGTCAGCGCTTCGACGAAGTAGCTGCCGCCCAAGGGGTCGATCGTGTTCGCCACGCCGGTCTCGTGGGCGATCACCTGCTGGGTGCGGAGCGCGACGCGGACGGCGTCCTCGGTCGGCAGCGCGAGTGCCTCGTCGTAGCTGTTGGTGTGCAGCGACTGTGTCCCGCCGAGGACGCCGGCAAGCGCCTCGATCGCGGTCCGCGTGATGTTGTTCAGCGGCTGCTGGGCGGTCAGGCTGACGCCGGCGGTCTGCGTGTGGAAGCGCATCAGCAGCGAGCGTTCGCTCTTGGCGCCGTAGGTGTCGCGCAGCTCGCGCGCCCAGATCCGGCGCGCGGCGCGGTACTTGGCGATCTCCTCGAAGAAGTCGATCTGCGCGTTGAAGAAGAAGCTCAGGCGGCCGGCGAAGTCATCAACGTCCAGACCCCGCTCGATCGCCTGCTCGACGTACGTGAAGCCGTCCTTGAGCGTGAACGCCAGCTCCTGCGCGGCGGTCGATCCGGCTTCGCGGATGTGGTACCCGCTGATGCTGACCGGATGCCAGCGCGGCATCGCACTCGAGCACCACTCGATCATGTCACCGAGCAGCCGCATCGCCGGATCGATCGGGAAGCACCACTCCTTCTGAGCGATGTACTCCTTCAGGATGTCGGCCTGGATCGTGCCGCCGAGACGGTCCGCGGGTACGCCGCTCTGCTCGGCCGCGACGACGTAGAACGCGAGCATGATCGCGGCCGGCGCGTTGATCGTCATCGACACGCTGACCTCTCCCAGGTCGATGCCCTGGAACAGCGTCTGCATGTCATCGAGCGTGTCGACCGCGACGCCCTCGCGACCGACCTCGCCCAGCGATTTCGGGCTGTCCGAGTCGTGGCCCATCAGCGACGGCATGTCGAACGCCGTGCTGAGCCCCGTCTGACCGTGGTCGAGCAGATACCGAAAGCGCTCGTTGGTCTCCGCCGCGCCACCGAAGCCGGCGAACTGCCGCATCGTCCACAACCGGCCGCGGTACATGCTCGGGTACACCCCGCGGGTGAACGGGTACTGGCCCGGCTCGCCGATGCTCGCCGCGTGGTCGGGCACGTCCCGCGGCCCGTACAACGGCCCGATCGGGACGCCGCTGAGCGTCGTGAACGACGCGTCCCGCTCGGCGGGATCGGACGCTGCGGTACGCGGGGTGGTCGCCATCGGCCGAGTCTACGACCGAACGTGACGCTGGCGTCACCCTCGCGAGCGGTCCGGCAGTCGGCGGGGCGCGACCCGCAGGCCGCGCCCCGCCGTGCCAGGACTAGTGGAACAGCACGTAGATCGAGCTGGTGTTCGGCACGTTGGCGGCGTTCGGACTGCCCGACGACGTGTTGTAGGTGCGGATCCAGGCCCGCGTGCCGGCCGAGCAGGTCCCGCTCGTGCCGACGCCCGTCTGCGCGAGATATCCGACATTGCCGGTGTTGGAGACGTTCGCAACGACGCTCTTCGGCACCGCGATCGGGGCGACCAGGCCGTCGAGGCAATACAGCCCCGTGGCCGGCCGCGTCACGTTGGCTGCACCGCCGACGTTGAGGCTGTTCGCCGTGTCGATCGAGACCGCACCAGCGCCACTGATGTCGATCTTGGCGTAGCCGCCGGCACCCGAGCCGGACGCGCCCGTCGCGCCGGTGGCACCCGTGGCGCCGGCAGGGCCAGTCGTACCGTTGGTTCCGTTCGTACCGTTGGTTCCGTTCGTGCCGTTGCTGCCGTTCGTGCCGTTGCTGCCGTTTGAGCCGGTCGTGCCGGTCGCACCCTTGGCGCCCGTGGCGCCGACTGCGCCAGTCGGACCCTGAGGACCGGTCGCGCCGTTGGAGCCGTTGAGGCCGTTCGAGCCCGCGGCGCCCGTGGCACCTGTTGCACCTGTCGGACCTGCGGGTCCGACAGGGCCGGCGGGGCCGGCGGGACCGGTCGCACCGGCGGCACCGGCGGCACCGGTTGCGCCAGTCGAGCCGTTCGAGCCGTTCGAGCCGTTCGAGCCGTTCGAGCCGTTCGAGCCGTTCGAGCCCGCGGCACCGGTCGCGCCCGCGGCACCCGCAGGACCTTGCGGTCCAGTCGCGCCAGCGGCACCGTTGAGTCCGTTCGAGCCGTTCGAGCCCGCGGCACCGGTTGCGCCCGTCGGGCCGGCAGGACCGACAGGTCCGGAGGGCCCGACAGGACCCTGGATGCCCTGGATGCCCTGGATGCCCTGCGCGCCCTGCGCACCGGTGTCACCGGTATCGCCCTTGGCCCCGGTGTTGCCCGTCGCGCCCGTGTCACCGGTCGCGCCGGTATCACCCTTGTCGCCCTTCGCGCCGGTATTACCCGTGGCGCCCGTATCACCGGTCGCGCCCGTATCACCCTTGTCGCCCTTGGCGCCCGTATCACCCGTCGTGCCGGTATCGCCCTTGTCGCCCTTGGCGCCCGCATCACCAGTCGCACCGGTATCGCCCTTGGCGCCCGCAGCACCCGTCGCGCCAGTGTCGCCAGTTGCACCGGCCGCCCCAGTCGGACCCTGAGGACCGGCCGCTCCGGTCGCGCCAGTCAGGCCAGCCGGGCCGGCTGCGCCCGTCGCACCCGTGGCGCCGACCGCACTCGCGGAGCCATCAGCGCCTGCCGCGCCGGTCGCACCTGTCGGGCCTGCCGGACCGAGCGGGCCGACGGGTCCAGCCGGACCCTGCGCGCCGGCGTCGCCCTTGGCGCCCGTGTCGCCCTTGGCTCCGGTATCGCCCTTGGCGCCGCTGGCGCCAGCAGCGCCGGCGGACCCAGCGGTGCCGGCCGCACCTGCGGAGCCCTTGGCTCCGCGGCGGCCCTTCACGTTCCATACAACACGCACTTCGGACTTTGTGCACTTCTGGGCCGTGCGCACAAACCGCGCGACGCCGGTCTTTGAGACCACGCACGCCGTCAGCGCACCGGTCTTCTTGTTGGCGAACGACTTGCGTTTCGCTGCCTGCGCGGCCGGGACGACGGCCAGCGAGGCGATGATGACCAAGACGATGGAACGGGTGAAAGCGCGCACAGAGAATCCTCGCACGGGAACGAGTCAACAACTCCTATCGGCATGGGGTTCGGCGAACTTGAGCCGAATCCTTCCCGCCTCGGCCGCCGCCTGGTCAGGTGCCGCGCCGCGCGCGCGGCGCGGCCGGCGGAACGCCGGCACGCCGCGCCGCGGCCGTGCGCCCGGCATGGCCGACGAGACCCATCACGACCAGCGCCGCGGCGCCCTTCAGGCGCCGGCCGAGCCGCTCGAACTGCATGACCTCCCAGCCCTCGGCCCGAGCGACCTGCTCGAGTTCGCGGTCCGGATTGACGGCCACCGGATGGCCGACGAGCCGCAGCATCGGCAGGTCCGATTCTGAATCGGAATAGGCGTAGGACACGCGCAGGTCGATCCCCTCCGCTTCAGCGAGCTCGCGGATCCGGACGGCCTTGCCCTCGCGGTAGGTGAACTCACCCTCGTCGCGCCCGGTGAAGCGCCCGTCGACGACCTCCGACCGCGCGCCGATGCCCCCGTCGAAGCCGAGCACGAACGACAGCATGTCCGCCATCTGCTGCGACGAGGCGGTCGCGATGAAGACGCGGCGCCCGGCGTCCTGGTGCGCGTACGCGACCTCGAGCATCTGCGGATAGACGCGCGGCAGGACGCCGGCGAGGACCTCGGGCATCATCCGCCGCAGGTCGATCGTCCGCTGGCCGGCGACGATCGCGCTGATCTGCGCGCGGACGGCGTCGGTCGTGTCGTCGGTCGAGCCGCGCAGACGGAAGTGGATGTTCTGGCGGATGATCCCTGCCATCTGGCGGCGCGAGATCAGCCCCGCGTCAACCGCAGCGCGGGCCCAGTAGAACCCGGACGCCCCGGCGACGAGCGTGCGGTCAAGGTCGATGAACGCGGCGGCCGTCATGGCGGCGTCGCGGCGGCTCAGCTCGTGGGCACGCGGATGATGATGGCGTCGCCCTGGCCACCGCCGGAACAGATCGCCGCGCAACCCAGTCCGCCACCGCGACGACGCAGCTCGTGCACCAGAGCGCCGATGATCCGCGCGCCCGAGGCACCGATCGGATGGCCGAGCGCGACGGCACCACCGTTGACGTTGACGCGCTCCTCGTCGATGCCGAGCAGCCGGATCGAGTGCAACGCGACCGACGCGAACGCCTCGTTGATCTCCCAGACGTCGATGTCGCTCGCCTGCAGGCCGGCCTTCTCCAGCGCCTTGATCGCAGCGCTCGCCGGTGTCGTCGCGAGGTAGGCGAAGTCGTTGGCCGACTGGGCGTGGGCGACGATCTCGGCGAGTGCCGGCTTGCCGTTGGCGGCAGCCCACTCGTCCGAGGCGAGCACCATCGCACCGGCGCCGTCGTTGACGCCGGGAGAGTTCCCGGCGGTGTGCGAGCCCTCCTTGCCGACGAGTCCCGGTAGTGCAGCCAGCGACTCCAGCGTCGAGCCGCGGCGCGGCGCCTCGTCGACCTCGACGACCGTCTCGCCCTTGCGGCTCTTGACGGTCACCGGGACGATCTCCTCCGAGTACCGGCCGTCATCGGTCGCCTCGAGCGCGCGCTCGTGCGAGCGCAGCGCCCAGCGGTCCATGTCCAGCCGCGTGATCTCGAGCGCGTCGCCGATCTCCGTCGCCTCGTCGAACATCTGGCGGCCGCTGAACGGGTTGGTCAGCCCGTCGTGGACCATCGCGTCGAGTGCCTTGGCGTCGCCCATGCGATACCCGAAGCGGGCGTCGGGCAGCAGATATGGCGCGCTGGACATCGACTCCATGCCGCCGCCGACGCCGACCTCGATGTCGCCGGCGCGGATCGCCTGGTCGAGGATCACGGCGGCTCGCAACCCCGACGCGCAGACCTTGTTGACGGTCTCCGAGGAGACCTCCTTGGGAATGCCCGCCTTGATCTGGGCCTGCCGCGAGGGGATCTGGCCCTGCCCAGCCTGGAGCACCTGCCCCATCACCACGTGCTGCACCTGATCGGGTGCGATGCCCGAGCGCTCGAGCGCGGCCTGGATCGCCGTGCCGCCGAGGTCGGTCGCGTCGAGCGACGCGAGCGCGCCCCCCATCTTGCCGATCGGGGTGCGGGCGCTGCCGAGGATGACGGTCTTGGGCATAGGCGAGGATGGTATTGCGGTCGGGTTCGTATGCTCGCGCGATGCGCGTCACCACCACGACAGAGGCCCCGACGGCGACAGGCGCCGACACGCTGGTGGTGGCGGTCTTCGACGCCGAGGACGTCGCGCACGACACGTCGGACGGCGCCCTCGGCGCGCTGCTCGAGCGGGGCGAGGCCAAGCGGTCGTTCGGGCATCTGGCCGTCGTCCATGCGGCAGGTTCGCGCTGGCTGCTCGTCGGACTCGGCGCGCGCGAGGACTTCGGTCCCGAGCGCGCGCGCCAGGTTGCTGCGACCGTCCTCGGCCGAGCAACGGAGCTGGGCACGGCAACGCTCTGCTGGGAGGTCCCCCACCACGTCGACGATGCGACCGCGGCCGGGCTGGTCGAGGGCACGCTGCTCGGCGACTACCGCTTCGATCGCTTCAAGCGCTCGTCCGAGAACGACGACGCGGAGCCATCGGGCGTGCAGGAACTGATCCTGTCGGCGCATCACGACCTGACCGCCGGCGCCGCGCGCGCCGAGATCATCGCCGTCGCGCAGAACGCCGCCCGCGACCTGCAGAATCGCCCGTCGAACGACCTGACGCCGATGGCGTTGGCAGACGCCGCGCGCGAGCTGGCTGCCGCAACGCCCGGACTCGACGCGGAGGTGCTCGGCGCCGACGCGATCCGCGAGCGCGGCATGGGCGCGTTCGCCGCCGTCTTCCAGGCATCCGCCGACGAGCCGGCGCTGATCGTCCTGCGATACGCCCCGGCCGGCACCGAGGACCAGGCGCCGCTGGCGCTCGTCGGCAAGGCCGTGACGTTCGACACCGGCGGCCTGTCGATCAAGACCGGCGGCGGCATGCTCGGGATGAAGTTCGACATGTCCGGCGGCGCGGCCGTCCTGCAGGCGATCGGCGCGATCGCGCGGCTCGAGCTCCCGCTGGCCGTGATCGCCGTGATCGGCGCGACCGACAACGTCATCGCGGGCGCAGCGATCCGCCCCGGCGACATCGTCCGCGCTGCCGACGGCACGACGATCGAGATCAACAACACCGACGCCGAAGGCCGGCTCGTCCTCGCCGACTGCCTGCTCCATGCGCGCGAACTCGGCGCGGGCCGGATGGTCGACGTCGCGACGCTGACGGGCGGGGTCGTGACCGCGCTGGGGTCCGTCTACGCCGGCCTGATGAGCAACGACGAAGAGCTCGCGGACGCGGTGCTCGCCGCCGCCGAGCACAGCGGCGAGCTCGCGTGGCGCCTGCCGCTGCACGAGCGGTACGCCGAGGCGGTCAAGGGCACCTACGCCGACCTGACCAACACCGGCCGCGATCGCACGGCGCACCCGATCATGGGCGGTGAGTTCCTGCGCCACTTCGCCGCCGAGACGCCGTGGGCGCATCTGGACATCGCGGGCGTCGCCAGTGATGCCGGTCCGGCCTACGTCAGCGGCGGCGGAACCGGGTTCGGCGTCCGGCTGCTGGTCGAGCTGGCGACGGCGCTGGCCGCGGATCGGTAGACCTCAGGCCATGCACTTCGCGCTGTCCGACGATCACGAGCTGCTGCGCCGCACGGTGCGCGACTTCGCCGAGCAGGAGATCAAGCCGGTCGCCGAGGAGCTCGATCGCGAGAAGCGCTTCCCGCTCGAGCTGGTCGCGCAGATGGGCGAGCTCGGCTGGATGGGGATCCCGTTCCCGGAGTCGGTCGGCGGCGCCGGCGGCGACACGCTGGCCTACGCGATCGCCGTCGAGGAGCTGACGCGCGTCGATTCGTCCGTGGCGATCACGCTGTGCGCGCACACCTCGCTGGGAACCCAGCCGATCTACCTGTTCGGCGACGAGCAGCAGAAGGCCGACCTGCTGCCCGACCTTTGTGCCGGTCGCACGCTCGGCGCCTTCGGCCTGACCGAGCCGGAGGCCGGCTCGGACGCCGGCAACACGAAGACGCGTGCACGGCTGGACGGCGGCGAATGGGTGATCGACGGGACCAAGCAGTTCATCACCAACGCCGGGACGCCGATCAGCGGGCACGTCGCGATCACAGCTGTCACTGGCGAGACGCCGGACGGCCGGCCGGAGATCTCCAACCTGATCGTCGAGAACTCGCGCGCCGGATACGAGCAGGGCACCCCGTACCGCAAGATGGGCTGGAACGCGTCCGACACGCGGCCGCTGACGTTCACCGACTGCCGCGTGCCGCAGGCCAACCTGCTCGGCCCACGCGGGGCGGGGTTCAAGCAGTTCCTGCACATCCTCGACATCGGCCGGATCGGTGTCGCCGCAATGGGCGTCGGGCTGGCGCAGGGCGCACTCGACGAGGCGCTGAGCTATGCCAGGGAGCGGCGCGCGTTCGGCCAGCCGATCAGCAAGTTCCAGGCGATCCAGATGAAGCTTGCCGACATGGCGACCGAGATCGAGGCCGCCCGGCTGCTCGTCTACAAGTCGGCGTGGCTCAAGGACCAGGGACTGAACTTCTCGCTGACCGCCGCGCAGGCCAAGCTGAAGACCGGGCGGCTCGCGGTCCGCTGCGCCGAGGAGGCCGTCCAGATCCACGGCGGTTACGGCTACATCGAGGAGTACCCGGTGTGCCGGTTCTATCGCGACGCGAAGATCCTGACGATCGGTGAGGGCACCGACGAGGTGCAGCAGATGGTGATCGCCCGCGCGCTCGGAGCCTGAGGACCTGACCGGATGAGCGCGGCGGAGCAGGCCGAGCGCCGCCCGCTGGACGCCGCGCTGCTGGATCGCGCGCGACGCCACGGGTCGCGGCCGCTGATGCTCTGGCTCGTGCTGTTCGCGGTCTACGCCGCGGGAATCGGCCTGCACGGGCGGGCCGGCCAGGACCTGCGCCCGAGCGAGGCGCACGTGCTGCTGACGACGCAGTCGCTGGTCCATGACGGCGACGTCGAACTCGCCGACGACTACGGCGCCCGGTCATGGTCGTCGTTCTACCGCGGGTCGCTGACGCCGTCGGCGCTGACCGTCGACGGGCGGCTGATCGAGCCGCAGGGGCTGGCGTTCCCGGCGCTGCTGGCACCGGCCTACGCGATCGGCGGGCGGGTCGCGGTCGAGCTGTGGCTGGCGGCGATCACGGCGCTCGGGTTCGCGCTGGCGGCGCTGCTGGCCCGGAGAATCGTTCCCGAG
>JBBRFO010000082.1:0-13243 GCA_038224135.1 Solirubrobacterales bacterium | reverse complement strand
ACCGTGCACGGCTGCGAGAGCTCCAGCGTGAACCGCGCCGGGACAACCTTGCCGATGCTCAGTTGCGAGGATGCAGAACGAACCACGACATCCGCCAGCTTGACCGGGCACCCAAAGCACCCTCTTACGAACTGACCCCGGAGTCAAGAACCGCCGACGCGCCGAGCTCCCCGCTTTGCGCTAGTCCTTCCTGAGTATCGCTGCGCGCTCGCGGTGTTCCTCGGGCGTGATCTCGCCGCTGGCGAGCCGTCGGTCGAGAATCTGCCACGGCGTCTCGCCTGCAGGTGCCGCGCCGGGAAGCCCGGCGTGAGGGTGGCTGTGGGACGCGGTCGTCGATCGTACGAGCCACACGACGAGCGCCAGGACGGCGATGGCCGCGAGGATCATGAAGGCGCCCATCGCCCAGCCCCAGGCGCCGTCCATGTGATCGCCCGAATCCATCCTGTACTGCGCGACCGTGAAGAGCGTTCCCATCGAGGTCTCCTAGGGGTCAGTGGCACTGATCTTGAGTGTCCCGCGAGCGCCTGGGCCGCGACCAGGGGGGTTTCCCGCACACACGCGTGGATAACAGCCACACAGCGCGGGGCCGCCCAGTGGTGGACGAGATGGTCGTTGTCGCGCCAGATGCCCTCTCCGGGCATCTCGAGCTGATCGGTCAGCGGCGGGCGCCATTCCGGCGCATTCAGCCGGAGAGGAGCTGCAGTACGTCGCGGCCGGCAGGCGCTGTGCCGAGCGCCGACTGGCTGGCCGGCCGCGCCACCTTCGTGCGCACGAGCGCGAGGGCCTTGCGCTTCTGCTGCTCGGACAGCGTGCTCTTCATGCCGATGGAACGGAGCGCCGACGCCACGGCCTTCTCCGCTCCGGTCTGGGATTTCAGGGCGCTCGTCAATCTCGGGAGCAACTCGAGAGCGTGCTTGGCCTGGGCGTTCGTCGAGGCGACGTCGCCGGCCGTCTGAGCCGCGGTGCGCCGGCCGGCGGTGACCGCCAGGACCTCGGAAACGTCCGCAACGTGCTGCACCGCGGTGACCCAGGTCTTCACGTCCTTCTGCAGCGTTGCGCAGACGGAGATGCCCCGGCATTTCGGCAGTGCGAGTCTCGGTGTCCGGACCACCGGCACCGCAGCCAGCACCGTGTACGAGCCCACGGGCGGGTCCGCGTACGTATCGAGGAGGCGGCGCGTCGCCGCCACCTCCCGCGCGCAGATCGGCGCGGCGACGGCGACCATCGTGGCGCCGGTCGTCACCCCGACCGGGTTGGCTCCCAATGCGCCATACACAACGGCGCCCGCGCCGAGCGTCAGGCAGGAGACGATCGCCGGCCCGACCTGTTGGCGGGCCGCAGCGAGCGCGGCCCTCTTGACCTGCGGCGAGAGCGGCCGCGGAGCGGGCGGGCCGAACGAGGGTGGCGTCGTCGACCCCTGCCCGAGCGCGAGCCCACTGAACTCGACACTCGAGCTCGCCGTGAACTGCGCGTTCTTGAACGGCGTCGTCGTCTCGATCTTGCGCTGCGCCGACGGGGTGAAGGCGGGCTTCGGCTCGGCCGCCGCCTCCCACGCGCCGCGGTCGTACGCGCCCGGGTAGTACTGGTCGTCCCAGAAGTGGCTGCCCTCATAGGTCTGGGTTGTCGCACAGCGGGTTCCGGGCGCGCCGTCGGAAACGAACGGCTGGCTGGGCCTGTTCAACTGCAGGTGGTACTTCGCGTCGGTCACCCCGGGAGGGATGAGGACGGCGCCCTGGTTCGTCTGCGAGGGCAGCAGCGTGAGGTTGGCAGTGCAGGCGACCTGGCCGCCATCCTGCGTGTATGACACGACGCCTCGCAGCGAGCTCGTGAGCTTTGCGCGGCCGAAGTACAGCTCGTTGAAGGATCCGTCGTAGGTCTCCTCCCACGACAACGTCAGACTGATCCCGCCGCCGGACTCCGTGACCGTCGCCGTGTAGTCGATATGGATCGTCGCGTCCGGATCGGTGCCGGTCGCTGCGCCGGTTCCGAACGCGGCGAGGGTGGCGGCTGTCGCGACCGTGCTGACGACCAGCGCGACACGGCGACGCCGGTGACTCCACATCATCGCCAGAGGCTACTGGGCCGGGGGGTGGCCGCGAGACGCTTGCGACCGGTGTTTACAGGTATTTCATCCGATTGAGCCAACAGGTCTCGAACCGTCGACCTCCTGCTTGCAAAGCTGGAACGCGCGCCGCTCAAACACTGGGAATTCGCGGCCCTGACGGGACTTTCGCCGGTTCTGACGTGCTCCGATGTAGTCGGATATGGGCACCAGAAACACTCTGGTGCCCAGCCTCATCTTCACGCGACGAACTCGCGCCGCGTGATCCGCCAGGTGCCGATCACGAGCGGCAGCAGCATCCAGAGCGCGAGCCCGGCCCCGGCGTGCGCCCATTGCGTGGCGCTCATGACCTCATGAGGCATCGGCCCGAGCGCCACGCGCGTGTCCAGCCACGGGGCGGCGCCGGCGAAGAGCGACAGCGACGCCACGGCGGTCCAGGCGATCGGCAGCGCGAACAGCGCGACGATCGCCGGCGCGGAGGCGAGGACGACGGCGCCGAACGCGACGCCCGTGACGATCCCGCTCGTGAGGTACACGGCCGACTGGCCGATCAGCGGCGCGACGCCGGACCAGGTCCCGTCGACGCCGGGGGATGCGACCAGCACGCCCGCTGCGACGACGCCGACGCTCATGGCCAGGATCGCGACGGCGAGCACGAGACTGGCGATGATCTTCGCGCGCAGGACGCGCGAGCGCACCGGCACGAGCGTGAACGTGATCATCCCGGTGCGCTGCGACCACTCCGAGGTGATGAGCAGGATCCCGGCGACCGGCAGCAGGATGGCGGCGGGCTTCACGCCGACGTCGAGGACGGCGGCGAACGTGTGATCCGCCGCGTCGCCGGCGGTCAGGCGGGCGATGACGGCGATCACCGTGAGCGCGATGGTCGCGATCTGCAGCCAGAAGCCGGCGCGGGTGTCGACCATCTTGCGCAGCTCGACTGCGACGAGGCGGCCGAGGCCGGGGCGCGCGTGGGCGCGCGCGGTGTTCAGGTGGATCGGGGGGGTGAGGGTGGTGGTGCTCATGCGGTTGCTCCTGTCAGCTCGGAAGGGACGTGGTCGGTCGTCGGCGACGGCGCGTCTGCGCCGGGGGCCGTCAGCTCGAAGAAGAGGCGCTCGAGGCCCGCGTCGTCGGCGGGCGTGATGCGGTGCAGGACGACGCCGGCGGCCATCGCCGCATCGGCGACGACGTCCGGCTCGGCCTCGACCAGCCGCCGGTCGCCGTCGACGGGGTGCGCCGCGAGCCCGGCGCCGCGCAGCGCGGCGTCGAGCCCGGCCAGATCGGCGGCCTCGACGATCGTGCCGCTCGACGTCAGCAGTTCGTCACGCGTGCCCTGCGCTCGGATCCTGCCGCCGCCGATGATCATCATCCGGTCGGCGATGGCGTCGACCTCGGCGAGCAGGTGCGAGGAGAGCAGCACGGTGCCGCCACGGTCGGCGAAGTCGCGTAGCAGTTCGCGCATCCAGCGCATCCCCTCCGGGTCGAGGCCGTTGGCGGGCTCGTCGAGGATCAGGACCTCGGGGTCGCCGAGCAGCGCGTGCGCGAAGCCGAGCCGCTGGCGCATGCCGAGCGAGTACTGACCGACGCGCCGCCGGGCCGCCGTCTCGTCGAGGCCGACGAGCTCCAGCAGCGCGTCGACGCGCTGCGCCGGGACGCCGATCGTCTTCGCGGAGACGGCGAGCGCCTCGCGGCCGCGGCGTCCGGAGTGTTGCGCGGATGCGTCGAGCAGGATCCCGACGCGTCGTCCGGGGTTCGGCAGGTCGCGGTAGTGCCCGCCGAGGATCTGCGCTTCGCCGCTGTCGGGCTCTGCCAGGCCGACGAGCATCCGCATCGTCGTCGTCTTGCCGGCGCCGTTCGGGCCGAGGAAGCCGGTGATGGTGCCGGGTTCGCAGCGGAAGCTGACGTCGGAGACGATCGTCCGTCCTCCGAGTCGTTTGGTGATGTGGTTGGTTTCGATCATGGCCGCAGATTCACCGAGGGCGGGGCCGGCGACCACGGACCTCGGGCTGAACTTGCTGCGCCCTGCGGCGGTGCAGCCAGCGACTTTGGTAGGGGGTCGCGCACGTGGCGCTCGCCTAGCCTTCATCCTCGAGTGATGGCCCGTTTGGCGACAGCACGCTTCACCGATGCGTTCTCCACGTGGATGCGTTCCGCGCTGCCCGGCGTCGTGATCGACGATGCCTATGAGGCGCGTGGCCCGCGTGACCGCATCGTCGACGCCGCGATGTACTTCGTCGCGTTCGCAATCGGTGCCGCCACCCTCGCGGATACGTGGGACGAGCATGCTCGCTGGCTGCGGGTCGTCGCGATCGTCGTCGGGATGGCGTCGGTCGTCGCGCTGCGCTGGCGGCGGACCCATCCGGGAGCGGTCGGGATCGCCGTGGGCGCGGCGTCGCTGGTGATCATCGCGGCGTCGGGCGCGATCGTCGTCGCCACGTTCAATGCGGCGGTCCGGGCGCGAGGCCGCGATCTGGCGATCGTCGCCGGCCTTGCGACCGCCTGGGCGCTGCTCAATCCGGTCCTCTACCCGCCGGCCGGCAGCTATTGGTTTGACGCCGGGTCCGGCCTGCTGCTGGCGGCCGTCGCGCTCGGCTGGGGACTGTTCGTGCGGGCACGGCGGGAGCTCGTGCGGTCGCTGCGCGAGCAGGCCGACCGCGCAGGGGACGAGGCGCGGGCGGCCGAACGGCGGCGCATCGCGGGCGAGATGCACGATGTGCTCGCCCACCGGCTCTCGCTGCTCTCCGTCCACGCCGGAGCGCTCGAGTTCCGACCGGACGCACCGCGCGAGCAGGTCGCCGAAGCCGCCGCCGTGATCCGCGAGAGCGCGCGGGCCGCGCTCGAGGAGCTCCGCGGAGTGATCGGCGTTCTGCGCGAGGACGGCACCGGCGGCCTGACAGAGCCGCCGCAGCCGACGATCGCTGATCTCGGCGCACTGGTCGAGGAGTCGCGTGCGGCCGGGATGCGGATCACAGCACAGATCGAGCTGGGCGACGCGGCACCGAGCGCCGCGGTCGGGCGGACCGCCTACCGCATCGCGCAGGAGGGCCTGACCAACGCGCGCAAGCATGCGCCCGGAGCGGCCGTCACGCTCACCGTCCAGGCACCGGACGGCGATCTGCGGCTCGAGATACGGAGCCTCGCAGCGGTGGCCGTCGCCGCGACCCCGCCGCTGCCCGGCGCTGGGACCGGCCTGATCGGGCTCGCCGAGCGCGTCACGCTCGCCGGCGGCGAGCTCGAGTCCGGTGTCGACCCGGCGGGCGCCTTCGTCCTGCGCGCCCGGCTGCCGCGATGATCCGGGTCCTGCTCGTTGACGACGATGCGCTCGTGCGCTCCGGCCTGCGGATGATGCTCGCCGGCGCAGAGAGCCTGGAGGTCGTGGGCGAGGCCGCCGACGGCCGCGAAGTCCTTGGCGCAGTCGACCTCCACAGGCCCGACGTCGTCCTCATGGACATCCGCATGCCGCAGCTCGACGGGATCGCGGCCACCAGGCTGCTCGTCGCGCAGCCCGATCCGCCCGCCGTCCTCGTGCTCACCACGTTCGACGCTGACGAGCTCGTGCTGCGCGCACTCCAGGCCGGCGCGGCCGGGTTCCTGCTCAAGGACACTCCGCCGGCGGAGATCGTCCGTGCGATCGAACTCGTCCACGCGGGCGACGGCATGCTCTCACCGACCGTCACCCGCCGGCTCATCTCGATGGTGGCGGGCGACTCGGATGCCGGCGTCCGAGTCGAGCACGCCCGCGCGCTACTCGCGACGCTCAGCCCGCGCGAGCGCGATGTCGCACTGGCCGTCGGCCTCGGTCACGGAAACGCCGAGATCGCCGCGACGCTGCACCTCTCCGTTGCGACGGTCAAGGGCCACGTCTCCCGGCTCCTCGGCAAGCTCGACGTCAACAACCGCGTCCAGATCGCCCTGCTCGTCCAGGCCGCGGGCGAGCACTGAATTCCAAGCGGCCACGTTGTGCGCGGATGCGCCCGAATCAGGCGTCCGCGCTGCGGCGCTCGGGAGATCCGCGAGAGTGATTCCAGGTCGCGTGTGCCGAGCGCGCTGAGCTCCGCCGGCGGTGTGCTGAGGATCGCGTTGGCGCGTCGGGCCATGTCCTTGCCTCTGCGCGTCGTCTCGACGATCGGGACCGCAGGCGTCGACCGGTCGTACGTCGCGCACGACGCCGCGACGTAACGCAAACGTGCCTGTCGAGACCTAGGGTCGACAACCCGACATGGAAGGGACGTGAGCTGGATGAGCACAGATCAGCGGGAGTCGGACGGTGCCACGAGGGTGGCCTACATCCTCGGTGTGCCGCTGGCCGACAGCGTCGTTCGTCAATGGCCGCAGATGGGGGAGATCGTGCGGACGAGCAAGCTCGTCGCCGATGTCGAGGGGAACTTCCCCGAGCTCACCCTGGAGGTCGGCAGGCGCTTGCAGCTCGGTGACACGATCGTCGTCGAGTGGACGTGCAACTACGGCGACGGGCGCCTCTACCGCAACGTGACGATCGGCGAACTCGAGGACGGGGAGGCCGTGCGCGTCACCGACTACTGGGGCGAGCCCACCGACACACCCGAATGGCGCCGGCCGTTGACCGATCGGCTCGACATGCCCGATGACCGCGGCATCTGGCCGGCCAACGAGCAGCTCGGGCACCACTAGGCCGGACCCCCAGGCCCGGCGGGCGCCGCCCGGTCAGATCGCCGGGAACCGCCCGCCGGGCCAGGGGACATCGCTGCCGTGCCGCTCGATGACCGGGCCCACCGGTGGCGGGACCGTTCCGAGCAGACCGCCATCGACGAACAGGAGCGTGGCCGGGCTGACGCGACGGAACGGGTCATCGCGCAGGAGGGCGACTGCGTTGGGGCCGCGGCGCGCGGTCAACGACCCGGCGAAGTGCGAGGCGTCAATCAGCAATGTCGTGACGAGGTCGGCGGGCTCGGCGTCGGCGAGGACTGCCCGGCGCGCGCCCTGGACCGCGGGGTCATCGAAGATCGTCAGGGCGGCGCGGTCGGGCAGGACGAGCGAGATCGCCGCGGCGGCGCCGTCGGGATCGACGATCCGCGGGTCCGCTCGCCGCGCGGCCCGCACAGGCTTCGACCCCTGCAGCCAGGCGGCGAGCCAGCCGGCGGGAGCTCCGTCGGGCGTTCGCAGCGCGGCGGAGGCGTCCGCGGTGGGCGGCACCGCGTCGACGAGCGCCAGCCAGCAGCGCTCGCTCATACGGGAACGTTCCAGTCTGCGCGGATCGCGCGGGTGACCTCGCGGAGGTCCGTGCGCAGCTCGTCGAGCCCCGGCCGGCCCCAATACCAATAGCCGTTGTAGGCGCTGCGCACGACGAGGTCCGGCGTCAGCACGAAGACCGCCGGACGGTAGGGGTGGTGGACGGTGTCCGTGTGCTCACGCAGATCCAGAGCGTCGAGGTACTCGCGCTCGGGGTCTGCGAGGAATGTCCAGCGCGCCCCGAGGCCGGCCCGGAAGGCGGCCGTCACCTCGGGGGGATCGACGCTCAGGGAGACGACGGAGCTGTAGGCCACTTCGACCTCGTCCTGGAAGGCGACGAGCCGGCGCATGAACGCCTGCTCCTTTGGGCACCAGAACCCGCGGAAGGTCGTCAGGACGAGCGGATCACCGGCCGCGAGCTCGCTGAGCGAGCGGGATCTGCCGGCGTGATCGAGCGCGACGATGTCCGGGAACGTGTCATTCGGCTGGATGCTCATCCCCCGTGGTCATGTCGCCGGCCGCTTTGTTACAGGGGGACGCCCGGATCGAACTCAGGCGGCGCCCTCGGAGTCGAGGCCGACCATGCTCGCCACCGCGCCATCGGTGGCCACGAGCAGGTTGAGACCGTCGAACCGCTCGGGGCCCTGGTAGCTGGTGAGTCCTGCGTCATCGCCTGCGCGCTCCCTGACAATCGCCGCCGCCTCGTGAGAGTCCCAACGGTGGCCGTCGACGAGCGCCACGCCGTCGGCCCCGGTCGACGCGGAGACCGTCAGCCACTGGGTCCGGCTCCTCCCGGTGATGGGCCCACGGCTTCCGCTCACGTGCACCAGGCGGAAGCCTGCGCAGGGGCTCCGTCAACGCGGTCCCGGTTACCACTTTGAGATTCAGCGGGCCCTGCTATCGGTCATCGCAGGCCCGAGCCCAGCGCGATCGCGATCGCGATCGCGACACTCGACGTTCTCGTGCTGACCACTGAGAGCTCCGGGATTTGAGACTCTGCACCAACGGGCACCAGACCGCCGGAGCGCGGGTTGATGGCCGAGCCCAACGAGACGCGTCGTGGCGGAGCGTGGTGGGCGGGCGCTTCAAGCCGCCTGGACCGACGGAGGAGCTTCGTCCCGACGCGGCTTGACGTGTGCCCACTGTCACATTGACAGCCCCGGATTGACCGGTTTGGTGGAGCGTCGGGCGTCCGCCTTAAGGGGTGCGCCCTTGCGCTGCGAGGAGCGTGCGGGTGAGTTCGACGCGGGAGCGGATGGCGAGTTTTGCGAAGGCGTGTCGCAGGTGGGTGTTGACGGTGTGTGGGGAGATGAATAGCCGCTCGGAGACTTCGCGGTTGGTGAGTCCCTGAGCGACGAGGTCGGTGACCGCGCGCTCGGAGTCGGTCAGGCTGCCTAGGCCGCTGGCCGGCCGTGCCGGGGAGGAGAGGCGTCGACGGATGCCCAGGTCGCGCAGGCGGCCGCGGACGCGTCCAGCGTCCCAGGTGGCGTTCAGCTGGGTATACATCTGGAGCGCGCGGTCGAGGCTTTCGATCCCGCGCTGACGGTCGCCATGCGTGATCGCCGCTCGGCCTGCGTCTTCGAGCGCCGAAGCGAGCGCGAGCGGCCTCGGGGAGGCAGTGAGGCTCGTGATCGCGTTGTCGAACTGGCCGTCGGTGCCGTCGATGAGTGCGCGGGCGTGCGCGGCGCTGCTGGTGATCGACGCGACATCGGGGTTCAGCCGGGCGCGGTCTTCGGCCAGCATCACGGTGTCGTGGGCGAGGTCGCCATCGTCGAGAGTGAGCGCGGCGCGGACGAGGTGCGGTGGGTCTGTCACGTCGAGCGGGAACGTCGGAAGGACGCCTTCTGCTGCGATGTCGGCGAGGCCGGCCAGGTGCGAGCGTGCGGCGTCATGATCGCCGTCAGCCATCGCCAGGAGTGTCAGGAGCCAGCTCAGGTGCCGGCGCACAGCTGGCGTTGCGGCATCTCGGGCAGCGAGGGCAATCTCGCGGCATCGGCGGCTGCGCGCGGCGTCCCCGAGGTGCAGGCTCGCGCGGCCGAGCACGACCAGTGCGCTGGCGTCGGCGGCGTTGCCGACGATGGCGTCACGATCGTCGACTCTGAACAGCCCTTCGACGATGGCGGCCGCATCGGCCAGCCGCCCGACCTGGAACAGATGACGGCCGCGCGACTGCTCCCAGAGGCGGACCTCCCACCCTTGGCGGTCTGCCTGGGCGACTGCAAGGGATTTTGCCGTCAAGTCCAAGGCGGTGTCGAAGCGATCCAGGGCGCTGAGGATCTCGCACCGCCACTGCGAGCTCTGGCGGGCGCGCATGGCCTCCGAGGCGTCTGGTCCGCGACTGATCGCCCTCTCGATGTTCTCCAGGGCCGGGCCAAAGCGTCCGGCGATGTACTCGAGGCCTGCCGCGACCTGGTCGAGCGTGAAGCTCACGGTCGCATCAGTGTGCGCCGCCGGCGCGCGGCGAGCATCGGCAACGGTGCTCGCGGCTTGTGCCGGCCTGCCAGCGGCGACGAGGTTGTAGGCGAGCCGGGCCAGGTGCTGTGCGCGCATGGACTCGGAGAGGCCGTCGAGCGCGAGTGCTGTGTGCCCGGCCTCGGCGCGAACGTCGGCTGAGAGCGAGAACATCCCGGCGATGCTCAGCCGGACGGCGGCCTCCTCGTCGGGCTGCAGGACATCGCGCAGCGCTGTCTCGGCGAACGCTCGTCCTTCTTCGACCTGATCGGCTGCGTTCAGCAGCATGGCGACCTCTACGACGAGTGGCGTTCGATGCGGATCGTCGCTGGCCGCCAGCTCCAATGCTCGGCGGCCCAGCGTCGCCGATCCGGCCGGATCGGATGCTCCCAGCGCTCGCATGGCCTTGAGGAGCGTCTCGACCGCTACCGCATCCCCCGGCTCGGCGCTCGTCGCCAAGGCCCAGGCGACCTCGAGCGGTGCCGCCCCTCCAGCCAGCAGGACGTTGACGGCCTGACGTCGCAGGGGCCGCACGACCGCTTCGGGCAACGCCTCGAGCACCGCTTCGCGCACGATGTCGTGCCGGAAGGCCAGGCGATCGTCGACGGAAACAAGGATGTCCGCACGAAGCAGTTCGTCGACTGGCTCGAGCAGCGTGGCCGGCGGTGCGTCGAACATCGTCGCCAGGTCGCCGAACGAGAAGCTCCGCCCGAGCACGGTTGCGACGCCGGCGACGTGCCGTGTGGTCGCCGGCATCGCCTCGAGGCGGATCTGCATCGAGTCGCGGACCCGCGCGGGCAGACTGTCGGTGACCAGCTCCGCCCGACCCGACGACGCGTCGATGGAGTCCTCTTCGAGCAGGCCGCGGATGAGTTCACCGAGCAGGAACGGATTTCCTCCGGCCCGCGCTGACATGCTCAGAAGTTCGGAGGCGGGGTCGGCCTGCGTGAGATCTCCGACCATCGCAGCGACGGCAACCTCGTCCAGGGGTGCGAGGAGGAGGCGATTCGCGCCGCGCTCGAGCAGGCGGGTGGTCGTGGCTCGCAGATCGGGCGAGACCTCGCCGCTGCGGTACGCCCCGACCCACGCGATGGGCAGCGAACTCAAGCGCTCGGGCAAGGTGCGCAGGGCGGCGAGCGTGCCGGCATCGGCCCATTGCAGATCGTCGAGACAGATCAGCAGGGGTGCGTCGAGGGCCGCGCGCTCGAGCAGCGCCTCGAGTTCCAGCATGAGCCAGTAGCGCACTTCGGGCGACGCGCGGATGTCCGCGATGGTGCCGGCGTCGAGCAGTGGCGGCTCGCCTTCAAACAGCGCCTCCACGAGCGCAGCGAACGGCACCGCCTGCCCGGCGGCGTCCGCCCGCCCCGCCCCGATTCGCACCTGCGAGCGCCGGGCCATGGCGGTTGCGTCGGCGAGCAGGCTGGATTTCCCGAACCCGGGCGCGCTCTCGACGAGCAACACGGAACCGTGCCCGTCGCGCGTCGCCGCGACGCACTCGCCGAGTGCGACAAGTTCTTCTTCGCGCCCGCGAAGGCGTGCGGTCGCGGGCGCCATGCGCTCACGCTAGCGAGTCACGCATTCGGGTGATGTGGCCGGTCGAGGTGTCCGGGACGCTGCGGTCCTCATCCACCCAGAGATCGGAGTGACCATGACCGATGTACTCACACAGGCCGCACAGGCTGCAGATGTCGGAGACGCGCAAGGCCGCCAAGAGGTGCTGGACTTCCTCGTGACCGAGGAGCAGCTTGGCGTCACGTTTGTCAGCGCGGCGATCCAGAACGCCCCGGGCACCCCGTCCGAGGCATTCCTCCCCGTGCTGCGCAACGCGGTGACGACGGAGTTCCACCATGTCGAGGCGCTCAAGGGCGCCGGCGGCCGCGCGCTGACGACGAGCTACTGGTTCCCCGATGCCGCATTCGACGCCGGCGGCGTCGGCCTGTTCTCGACGCTTGAGGTCGTCGAGACGATCGAGATCAGTCTCTACCTGATCGGGGTCAGCGCGTTCGCGCGCGGCGCCGACCCAACCGGAGCCCGGCTGTGCGCCGAGGCGATGGGGACCGAGGCGGTCCACCGCGCGCTCGTCCGCTTCGCTCAGGGCCAGCTTGGCCGGGACGTCGGAGTCCCGAACGACGTCGGCTTCGAGAACTTCGACTGGCCGACCGTCGGCGAAGCCCGCACCTCGCTGGAAGCACTGGGAATCGGCTACGGCGAGCAGACTGCGCAGCCCGGCCGCTTCTACGAGTACCCCGGCGACCCGCTCGTCAGCGGCGTCGGAACGCCCGTCACCCACACGACGCCGACCTGACGAAACCGACGGTGGCGGGCGCACGCCGCCCGCCACCGTCCGCGCACACCAAACCCAAACCACGACACAGCAAGCGAAGCCATGAGCTCTCTGCCACACGCACAGACCGACGCCCCGCCGATCGTTCTCATCCACGGTTTGTGGATGACCCCACTGAGCTGGGAGCACTGGATCGACCACTACCGCCAGCACGGCTACGAGGTCCTCGCTCCAGCCTGGCCCGGAATGGACGGCGAGATCGAGGAACTGCGACGCGACGCGTCGGGACTCGAGCACCTCGGGATCCCGCAGATCGTCGAGTACTACGAAGAGATCATCGCCGCGCTCGACCGTCCGCCGCTGATCATGGGCCACTCATTCGGCGGGCTCATCACCCAGCTGCTGCTCGACCATGGTCTGGGAGCCGCCGGCGTGGCGATCGACTCGGCCGCCGCGAAGGGCGTCCTCACGCTCCCCGTGTCCGAGCTGAAGTCGGCGTTCCCGGTCCTCAAGAACCCCGCCAACAACCACCGGACCGTGATGCTGACCGCGGCCGAGTTTCACTACGCGTTCACCAACACCCTGACCGACGATGAGTCCCGCGCCGTCTACGACCGCTACGCGGTGCCTGGGCCGGGCCGCGTGCTCTTCCAGGCGGCTCTGGCGAACTTCAATCCACGCGCCGCCACTCGCGTCGACTTCCACAACGACGACCGCGCACCGCTGCTGTTCATCGCCGGCAGCGAGGACCACGTCATCCCCGCAGCCGTGAACGAATCCAACGCCAAGAAATACCGCAAGTCAGAGGCCCTGACCGAGTTCAAGGCATTCCCCGGCCGCTCGCACTACACACTCGGCCAGCCCGGATGGGAAGACGTCGCGGACTACGCGCTGCAGTGGGCCACGACCCATGCCCGCGACGCCCATGCGACGACAGAGGTCGCCGGGTTGACATAGACCACGAACCACACGCCGAGCTCGAATCGGCCGTCTATGAGCGGTCGAGATAGGGCGGCGGCACGAGGCTCAACCGGTGGAAACCGTGCTTGACGAACCTGCCGCTCCGTGCCAATGCACGGATTGACCCGCTGGATGACTTCCGGTCGTCGGGGACCAGCGCCTACAACGAACGAACGATCCCTGGCCGGGGCGACGGCTCGAAGCGCGGTCGCAGCATGCGAAAGTGCGACCTCGGGATACGAGGTTGGCCGACGCGCGGGGAAAGTAGATCGCGCGTC
>JBBRFO010000081.1:0-13320 GCA_038224135.1 Solirubrobacterales bacterium | reverse complement strand
ATCTCGCGGCACCAGGCGACGGTCTCGAGCTCCAGCTCGGCCAGCGGGACGACCGTGTTGATCAGGCCCATCTGCAGCGCCTCGGTCGCGTCGTACTGGCGGCAGAGGAACCAGATCTCCTTCGCCTTCTTCGGGCCGACGAGGTTCGCCAGGAGGCCGGCGCCGATGCCGCCGTCGAAGGAGCCCACCTTCGGTCCGACCTGCCCGAAGCGAGCGTTCTCAGCCGCGATCGGGAGATCGCAGACGAGGTGCAGCACGTGACCGGCGCCGATCGCGTAGCCGGCGACCATGGCCACGATCGGCTTTGGCAGCCGGCGCATCTGGACCTGCAGGTCCGTCACGTGGAAGCGTCCGACCTGGGGCTCGCTGGCGGCTGGATCGGTCAGATAGCCCGTGTCGCCGCGCACGCGCTGGTCGCCGCCGGAGCAGAACGCCAGGTCACCCTGGCCGGTCAGGATGATCACGCCGACGCTCTGGTTCTCGCGCGCGGCCTCGAGCGCGCGACCGACCTCGATCAGCGTCTGGGGGCGGAAGGCGTTGCGCACCTCCGGGCGGTCGATCGTGATCTTCGCGATGCCGTCGCCGGACAGCTCGTAGCGGATGTCCTCGAAGTCGCCGGCGGACTGCCAGTCCAGGGCGGGACGGATCGTCGTCTCGGTGCTCATCGAGGTTGGAGGCTAGTGATGGCCCGCTGGCGTTACCGTCATGGTCGTGCTCGTCGAAGCCTGGCTTCCACGCGCCGCCGCCGCGCAGCCGGATCGCGCGGCCGTCGGCTCGCTGACGTATGCCGAGCTGCTCGGCGCGGCGCTCGCAGGAACCCGGGCGCTGCGCTCGCGAGGCGTGCGTGCGGGCGATCGCGTCGCGCTGACGCTGCCCGCCGGCGAGGCGTTCGTCGTCGCGCTGCACGCGACGCTGCTCGCGGGAGCGGTCGCCGTCCCGGTCGATCCGCGCCTGCCTGCCGCCGAGCTGGCGCGGCAGACCGCAGGGTCGGTCGCACTCGTCGACACCCCACTCGACGTCGTGACCGGCTTCGCCGACCACGACGTCGCATCGACCCACGACCTCGACGCGCCGGCGATCGTCGTCCACACGTCGGGAACCAGTGCGGCTGCGCGCGCCGTGCCGCTCACCTACGGAAACTGGCTCTGGAGCGCGCTCGGATCGGCCGTCGCGCTGGGCCGCGACCTTGACGAGCACTGGCTCTGCTGTCTGCCGCTGTGGCACGTCGGCGGGCTGTCGATCGTCCTGCGCTCCGCGATCGGCGCGACGACGGCGCTGCTGCACGAGCGGTTTGAGGTCGACCGGGTGCTGGCCGCGCTCAGCGATCCGGCCGGCCCGACGCTCGTCTCGCTGGTCCCGACAACGCTCGAGCGGCTGCTCGACGCCGGCCTGGAACGTCCGCCGGGGCTGCGCTGGGTGTTGCTCGGCGGCGCGTCGATCAGCGCCGGCCTGCTCGAGCGAGCAGCGGCAGCGGGCGTGCCGGTCGCCCCGACGTACGGCATGACCGAGGCGTGCTCGCAGGTCGCGACGCTCGGCCGGCCGCTGTTCTGCACGACCGTCGACCTGGCGCCCGACGGCGAGATCCTCGTCGGCGGTCCCACCGTCAGTCCCGGTGCCGGGCCGATCCTGCACACCGGGGACCTCGGGGTGCTCGGTCCCGCGGGTGAACTCGTCGTGACGGGCCGCAAGGACGACACGATCATCACCGGCGGCGAGAACGTCGCACCCGACGCGGTCGAGGCGGTCCTGCTGGAGCATCCTTCCGTGGCGGAGGCCGCCGTCCACGGGCGGGCAGACCCGGCGTGGGGACAGATCGTCGTCGCGACCGTCGTCCTGCGCGCCGAGGCGCCGATCAGCGAACATGCGCTGCGAGCATGGTGCGCCGGTCGCCTGGCGCCCCACCAGGTGCCCAAGCGCGTCGAACTGCGCGTCGCGCCGCTGCCGCGAACGGCGTCCGGCAAGCTGCTGCGCCGCGATCTTCGCTGACCGCACGCACTACGCTCGCGCACATGGACCACGAGGCCTTCCGCGCCGAGAGCCGCGAGCGCTGGGAGGCCGCCACGCCGGGCTGGGTCGCCCGCGCGGACGCCTTCGCCGCCGCGACCCAGCCGGTCACCCACTGGCTCGTCGACGCCGTCGATCCGCAGCCCGGGGAGACGGTGCTGGAACTCGCCGGCGGCCTCGGCGACACCGGCCTGCTCGCCGCGCAGCGCGTCGGTCCACGGGGCAAGGTCATCATCACCGACGGCGCGGAGGCGATGGTCGCCGCCGCTCGCGAGCGCGCCGAGGGCGCCGGTGCGACCAACGTCGAGACGCGGGCGATGGAGGCCGAGTGGATCGATCTGTCGGCCGCGACGGTCGATGCCGTCGTGTCGCGCTGGGGCTACATGCTGCTGGCCGACCCCGAGGCCGCGCTGCGCGAGACGCGGCGCGTGCTGCGCCCCGGCGGCCGGCTCGCACTCGCCGCCTGGTCGGCGCGCGAGCACAACCCCTGGCTGGCGCTCGTCAGCGACGTGCTCGTCGCGCAGGGGCTGGCTCAGGTTCCGCCGCCGGAGGTTCCGGGACCGTTCTCGTTCGCTGCGCCGGGCACGGTCGACGCGCTGCTCGCGGCGACGGGGTTCGCCGAGATCCACGTCGGCGCCGTCGACTTCCCGATCGGCGCGGAGTCGCTGGACGAGTGGTGGGAGCACCATCGCCAGCAGTCCGTCGCGCTCGCCCAGGCGACCGGCGACCTCAGCCCCAAGGCCCACTACGAGCTGCGCGACGCGTTCGACGCCGCGTTCGCGCCGTTCGTGCAGCCGGACGGGACCGTCGTCGCACCGGCGCGCGCGCTGGTCGCATCCGCCGAGGCCTGACCAGGCGAGGTAGTGTCGCCGGAATGCGGACTCCGCAGGCGGCGATCGACGTCATCAACGCGCGCTTCGGGTCGCACCCCGGGTGCCGCGCGCTGCACGCCAAGGGCACGTGGTGCACAGGAACCTTCACGGCGACCGAGGGCGCGCGCGAGCTGTCCCGCGCCACGCATCTGCAGGGGGCGCCGGTACGGGTCCTCGCGCGGCTCTCGAACGGCGGCGGCAACCCGAACATTCCCGACTGCGCTCCCGACGTGCGCGGACTGGCGGTCTCGTTCGAGCTGCCGGACGGCACGCGAACCGATCTCGTCGCCCAGAGCCTGCCGCGGTTCGTCTCGCCGACACCCGACGACTTCCTCGACCTGATCCACGCCAACAGCGGCCGCGCAGCTGCCTGGCGGATGCCGGTATTCCTCGCCACGCATCCAAAGGCCGCCGCGTCGCTGCCGCAGAACGGCCCGGCGCTGAAGCCGCCGACGAGCTACGGCGCGATCGACTACTTCACGATCCACGCCTACCGCTGGGTCGCCGCCGACTTCAGCTCCCGGTACACGCGCTGCAGCTGGATCTCCGAGCAGCCGGCGCCGCGACTCAGCCCCGGGACGGCGAAGGCGCTCGGGCCGGACTACCTCCAGCAGGAGTTCGAGGTCGCGCTGGCCGGCGGCGGGCTGCGCTGGCGCCTGGATGCGCAGATCGCCGCCCCGGGCGACGAGGTCGACGATCCCACCAGCCGCTGGCCGGCAAGCCGCGAGCGGGTCACCGTCGGCGAGCTGCTGCTCGATGAGCGCGCTGAGGATCCCGAGGCCGGCGGGAACGTCATCGTGATGGATCCGACCCGCGTCACCGACGGCATCGAGCTGACCGACGACCCGGTCCTGCACTACCGCGCCGCCGCGTACTCGGAGTCGGTCGAGCGCCGGATCGCGTCCGCCTAGCGACGTCGCCGCGCGGCCCCGCGTACCATGCCGCGACCATGTTCTACGACGACGACGCAGACCTCAACCTCCTCGACGGCACGACCGTCGCGATCATCGGCTTCGGCTCGCAGGGGCACGCTCACGCGCTGAACCTCGAGGAGTCGGGGGTGAACGTCGTCGTCGGCCTGCGCGAGGGCAGCGACAAGGTCGCCCAGGCGCAGGCCGCCGGGCTCGAGGTGCTGTCACCCGCCGACGCGTCGGCGCGCGGCGACATCGTGATGATGCTCGTGCCGGACGAGCTCCACCACGAGGTCTACGAGTCCGCGGTCGCGCCGGGCCTGGACGCCGGAAACCTGCTGCTGTTCGGCCATGGCTTCTCGATCCTCTACGGCGAGGTCGACCCGCCCGCCGACGTCGACGTCGCGCTCGTCGCACCGAAGGGTCCCGGCCACCTCGTGCGCCGGCAGTACACGGAGGGCGGCGGCGTGCCCGGGCTGATCGCGATCCATCAGGACCCGACCGGCAACGCCCAGGCGACGGCGCTCGCCTACGCCAAGGGGATCGGCTGCACCCGCGGCGGCGTCTTCGAGACGACGTTCAAGGAGGAGACCGAGACGGACCTGTTCGGCGAGCAGGCCGTCCTCTGCGGCGGCGCCAGCGCACTGGTCCAGGCGGGCTTCGACACGCTCGTCGAGGCCGGCTACAACCCGCAGATGGCGTACTTCGAGTGCCTGCACGAGCTGAAGCTGATCGTCGACCTGATGTACGAGAAGGGCCTTGCGGGGATGCGCTACTCAATCTCCAACACGGCCGAATACGGCGACTACAGCCGTGGCCCGCGCGTCGTCAACGACGCGACGCGCGCCGAGATGAAGAAGATCCTCGGCGAGATCCAGTCGGGCGAGTTCGCGCGCGAGTGGATCGCCGAGAACCGCGCCGGGCAGGAGAACTTCAAGCGGATGCGCGACGAGCAGGCCAAGACCCAGCTGGAGAGCACCGGCAAGGAGCTGCGCTCGATGATGGACTGGATCGACACGGAGTTCGACGCCGGCTGAGCCGGATCGGTCAAACCGAGTCCGGCGAGGGCCTTCGCTATGCTCGCCGCGCCGTCGCGACTGGCGCCTGAGGTGGACTTGACCACCGGGGACCGGCGGCACTGCGAAGCACGCCGCGCGCCTGGGCACCGCCGCTGACCCTCTGACCGCGGAGTCCCGCCGTGAACGCCACCACCGCATCGCTCGTCATCCCGCAGGATCTGAAACCCGCCGACGGCCGGTTCGGCTGCGGTCCGTCGAAGGTCCGCCCGGAGCAGCTCGCCGCACTGGCGAGCACCGGGGCCGCCCTGATGGGCACGTCGCATCGCCAGAAGCCGGTCAAGGACCTGGTCGGCCGCGTCCGCGGCGGGCTGGCCGACCTGTTCCAGATCCCCGACGGCTACGCGGTCGCGCTCGGCAACGGCGGCGCCACCGCGTTCTGGGACGCCGCCAGCTTCGGTCTCGTCCGTCAGCGCGCGCTGCACATGACCTGCGGCGAGTTCAGCGCCAAGTTCGCCTCGTGCACGAACGGGGCGCCATTCCTGCAGGACTCGATCGTCATCGCCGCCGAGCCGGGAACCGCCGCCGCGCCGCAGGCCGACCCGAGCGCCGACCTGATCGCCTGGGCCCACAACGAGACCTCGACCGGTGTGATGACCGCGGTCCAGCGTCCGCGCGACGCCGGCGACGCCCTCGTTGCGATCGACGCGACCTCGGGCGCCGGCGGCCTGCCGCTCGACGTCGCGCAGGCCGACGTCTACTACTTCGCCCCGCAGAAGAACTTCGCCTCCGACGGCGGGCTGTGGCTGGCGCTGCTGAGCCCTGCCGCACAGGAGCGGATCCGTGAGATCGAGGCATCTGACCGCTGGATCCCGGACTTCCTGAACCTCGCCACGGCGCTCGAGAACAGCCTCAAGGACCAGACGTACAACACCCCCGCCGTCGCGACGCTCGTGCTGCTCGCCGAGCAGCTCGACTGGATGAACGCCTGCGGCGGGCTGGACTTCTGCGTCGGGCGGACGACCGCGTCGTCGGACCACCTCTACGGCTGGGCCGAGCGGTCGTCCTTCGCGACGCCGTTCGTCGCCGACCCCGCGCACCGCTCGCTCGTCGTCGGCACGATCGACTTCGACGACGCGGTCGACGCCGCCGCGGTCGCCGCAACCTTGCGCGCCAACGGCATCGTCGACGTCGAGCCCTACCGGAAGCTCGGCCGCAACCAGTTGCGCGTGGCGATGTTCCCGGCGGTCGACCCGGCCGACGTGCAGGCGCTGACCGGCTGCATCGACTGGGTCGTCGAGCGCCAGCGCGGGGGCGAGCAGTCATGAAGGTGCTCGTGGCCGAGAAGATCGGCGACAGCGGCGTCCAGCTGCTGAAGGATTCCGGGTTCGACGTCGAGCTCGGCGCCGACTGGGACCGCGCGCAGCTCGAGGCGCGGATCGGCGAGTTCGACGGCATCCTGATCCGCTCGGCGACGCAGCTCGACGCCGACCTGATCGCCAAGGCCGACAACCTCAAGGCCGTCGGTCGGGCCGGCGTCGGGGTCGACAACGTCGACGTCGAGGCCGCCACAAAGCGCGGCATCATCGTCGCCAACGCGCCGCAGTCCAACGTCGTCACCGCCGCCGAGCACACGCTCGCGCTGCTGCTGGCGCTGGCGCGCAACGTGCCGCAGGCGCACGCCTCGCTCGTCGCCGGCCGCTGGGATCGCTCCAAGTACTCCGGCGTCGAGCTCTACGACAAGACGCTCGGCGTGATCGGCTTCGGCCGCATCGGCCAGCTCGTCGCCGAGCGCGCGCAGGGCTTCGGGATGAAGGTCATCGCGTTCGATCCCTACGTCGGCGCCGAGCGCTGCCGCGAGCTCGGCGTGCAGAAGGCCGAGACCTCGGACGAGCTCTACGCCGTCGCCGACTTCGTGACGATCCACCTGCCCAAGACGCCGGAGACCGAGGGCTGGCTTGACGCTGACGCCTTCGCGAAGATGAAGGACGGCGTCCGCGTGCTGAACGTCGCCCGCGGGCCGCTGATCGTCGACGAGGACCTGCAGGCCGCGCTGGATTCCGGCAAGGTCGCCGGCGCCGCGCTCGACGTCTTCCGCAGCGAGCCGATCACCGAACACCCGCTGTTCGCCTACCCGAACGTCATCGTCACGCCGCACCTCGGCGCCTCGACCGCCGAGGCGACCGACCGGGCAGGCGTCCAGGCCGCGGAGCTGGTCGTCGCGGCGCTGACCGGCGGCAGCGTCACGACCGCGGTCAACGTTCCCGCGGTCGCCGCTGAGGACCTCGAGGTGCTCGGTCCGTTCCTGCCGCTGTGCCGCCAGCTCGGGCGGCTGGCCGGCGCGATCGCGCCCGGCGGCTCAATCGACCGCGTCGAGGTCGAGTACCTCGGGCGCCTGGCGGACCGCGACTGCCGGCCGCTGACGACGGCGGTCCTGCTCGGCATCCTGTCCGGCAAGACCGAGGACGAGGTCAACGCGGTCAACGCTCCGCAGGTCGCCGCCGAGCGCGGCATCGTCACGAGCGAGACCAAGCGCACCAGCGCCCGCGACTTCACCGAGCTCGTCCGCGTGACCGTCGTGTCCGGCGATCGCAGCGAGCGGGTCGTCGGCACGACGCTCGGGCGCCGCAACCGCCCGCACCTGCTCGAGGCCTCGGGTCAGCGCTTCAACCTCCAGCTCGACGGCCACGTCGCGCTGTTCCGCTACCGCGACGTGCCGGGGATGATCGGCCGCGTCGGCACGATGTTCGGTGCCCACGGCGTCAACATCGATGCGGCGGCGGTCGGCTACGAGCCGGACGACGGCGACGACGCGACGCCGCGCGAAGGCGAGGCCGTGATGGTCGTCACGACGCACGAGCCGGTCCCGCAGCCGCTGATCGACGAGATCGTCGCGTCCGACGGGTTCCTCGCCGGGCGCGCGGTCGACCTGACCTGAGCGGCGCAGCGCGCGGCGCCGGACCGGCGCCCCCGTGCGCCCGCCACGCACCACTGCGGCCAAGCCGGCGTGCAGCGCTTGCGCAGCAGCCGCCCGCAGGACTAGGGTGCCGCGCCATGGAGAGCGCATCGGTCCCGGCCACCGGCAAGAGCACCCTGCCTGAGGGTTCGGGCGCGGGCGAGAAGGGACTGAAGACCGGCGCGATCGGCTTTCTCTCGGGCGTTGTGATCGGCGTCGCGTCAACGGCGCCGGGCTACTCGCTCGCCGGGGCGCTCGGGCTCGTCGTCGCCGTCAGCGGGATCGGCATCCACGCCCCAGTGGTCATGATCGCGGCGTTCATCCCGATGCTGCTCGTCGCGTCGGCGTACTACTGGATGAACCGCGCCGACCCGGACTGCGGCACGACATTCTCCTGGGTGACCCGCGCCATGGGGCCGTCGTGGGGCTGGATCGGCGGCTGGGCGATCATCGTCGCCGACGTCATCGTCATGGCCAACCTGGCCCAGATCGCCGGTCTCTACACGTTCCTGCTGTTCGGTGTGACGGACGCCTCGACGTTTGCGGTCACCGTGCTCGGCGTGATCTTCATCATGGCGATGACGTTCATCTGCGTGATCGGCATCGAGCTCAACGCCAAGACCCAGATCGGCCTGCTCGCCGCCGAGCTGATCACGCTCGGCATCTTCTCCGTCGTCGCCCTCGTGCGCGTCTTCGCCAACGACGCCCCGAAGGGCGCGGTGAAGCCGGCGGCCGAGTGGTTCAACCCGGCCGGCATCGGCTCGGCGAGCGCGCTGGTGTCGGGCGTGCTCCTCGCGGTCTTCATCTACTGGGGGTGGGACACGACCGTCACCGTCAACGAGGAGATGGAGGAGCCCGGCGAGGCTCCGGGGCGTGCCGCCATCTGGGCGACGATCATCCTTGTCTTCACGTACGTGATCGTCACCGTCGCCGCGATCTCGTTCGGCGGCCCGGATCGCCTGGCCAAGGACGACTCCGGCGACGTGCTCGGTCTGCTCGCCAATGACGTGTTCGGCAGCTCCACGCTCGGCAAGCTCGTGATCATCGCGGTGCTCTCGTCCGCCGCGGCCTCCTGTCAGACGACGATCCTCCCGACGGCACGCACCGCGCTGTCGATGGCCCGCGCCAAAGCGCTGCCGTCGAAGCTCGGCGAGGTCGACACGCGCTACCTGACGCCGGCGTTCGCGACATGGGTGATGGGCATCCTGTCGATCGTCTGGTACGTCGGCCTGACCCTCGTCTCGACGAACATCCTCGGCGACGCCATCGCTGCGCTCGGCCTCTGGATCGCCTTCTACTACGGCCTCACGGGCTTCGCGTGCACGATCTACTACCGGCGCGAGGTGGTGAAGAGCGCCAAGAACTTCATGTTCCTCGGCGTCGCTCCGGTGCTCGGTGGCCTGATGCTCTTCGGGGTGATGGGCAAGTCGATCTACGACCTCTCGAAGCCCGAGAACTCCTCGTCCGGCGACTCCTGGTTCGGGCTCGGACCGCCGCTCGTCATCGGAATCAGCTTCATGCTGCTGGGTGCCGTCCTGATGCTGTTGTGGCGGATGCAGGGGCATCCCGAGTTCTTCTCCCGTAAGCGTGAGACGGCCGACCCGGCCCTCGTCGCGGCGTCCCCAGCCGGAGGTGCATGACATGGCCAGCAAGACGATCGTCGTCGGCTACGACGGGACGGACGGATCGAAGGCGGCGCTCGACGAGGCGCTGCAGGTGGCGGGCGAGATCGGCGGCGACGTCGTCGCGGTCTTCGCCTACGACCGCGTGATCATCGGCGGTGAGTCGCATGACCTCGACGCGCAGGTTCATCGCCATGGCGACGCGATGCTCGCGGAAGCCCAGGTCCGGGCACAGGAGGCCGGCGTCACGCTGACGACCCAGTACGTCGAGCAGGCTCCCGCGAGCGCGCTGGTCACGATCGCCGACCAGACCGACGCGCGCTTCATCGTGGTCGGCTCCTACGGAGAGCGACCGCTCAAGGGCGCGCTCGTCGGCAGCACTCCCTACAAACTCATTCCTCTAGCAGATCGGCCGATCATCGTTGTCCGCATCCCCGATTGACCGCGGCCGCTCGCGGCGCCGCTCTCCGCGCGGTCACGATACGGTCTCAGCACCTTTGCCGAGCAAGCTCGAAGGACCATGTTGACCGAGGATCCAGCCGCCCTGCCAGCATCTGAGCCGGACGCCGACATCAGTCTCCGCGGCGTGACCAAGCGCTTCGGCGAACACGCCGCAGTAGAAGATCTGTCGCTCGAGATCCCGCGGGGTGGCTTCTTCGCGCTGCTCGGGCCGTCGGGCTGTGGCAAGACCACGACCCTGCGCATGATCGGGGGCTTCGAGGAGCCGAGCGCGGGCACGATCGAGCTCGGTGGGGTCGACGTCACCAATGTCCCCGCGCACAAGCGGGACGTCAACACGGTGTTCCAGAGCTACGCGCTGTTCCCGCACCTCAGCGTCGAGAAGAACATCGCCTTCGGCCTCGAGCGCAAGAAGGTCCCGCGCGACGAGATCCGCACCCGCGTCGGCGAGGTCATCGAGCTGGTGGACCTGGGGGGGCTCGAGAAGCGCCGGCCGGCGCAGATGTCGGGAGGTCAGCAGCAACGCGTCGCGCTGGCCCGCGCGCTGGTCAATCGCCCGCGGGCGCTGCTGCTCGACGAGCCGCTGGGCGCGCTCGACCTGCGGCTGCGCAAGCAGCTCCAGATCGAGCTGTCACGGATCCAACGCGACGTCGGGATCACCTTCGTCCACGTCACCCATGATCAGGAAGAGGCGATGTCGATGGCTGACGCGATCGCGGTGATGAAGGACGGCCGCATCGACCAGCTGGGGACGGCCGAGGAGCTGTACGACAGCCCGCGGACGGCATTCGTCGCGAACTTCCTCGGGTCCTCGAATCTGCTCGATGCGACGGTGGTCAGCCGTGACGGCGAGTTCGCCGAGCTCGTGGCCGACGGGACCCGCGTCTTGGCGCCTGCGCGTCGGCTCGCCGAGCTCGACGGCCCCGTTCGGGTCGGCGTTCGCCCCGAGAAGCTGATACTCCGCGCCGCCGATGCGCCAGCGCCGCAGACTGCGCGCGCGCGCAACGAACTCGCCGGGGTCGTGACCGACGCGAGCTTCCTCGGCGTCTCGACGCAATACGTGATCCGCACGGATGCCGGCCACGAGCTCAGCATTTTCGCCCAGAACCAAGGCCACGCGTTCGAGACGCTCGGGCCGGGCCGCCGTGTGGTGGCCGAATGGGACCCCGACCACACCTTCGTCGTCGCCAAGGAGGCACCATGAGCAACGAGCACGAGTCGGTCGACCGCTTTTTCGAGCGCATCGCCGACGGGCACCCCATCTCGCGCCGGGAGATCCTCCAGCGCATGGCCGCGGCAGGCCTGTTCGTCGGCGGCGCCTCGTCGTTCCTGGCCGCCTGCGGTGGCGTCGGCGGCAGCAGCAAGGGCAGCGGCCCCAAGAGTGCCGCGAACGTCAGTCACCCCAAGGCGGCGATCGGGACGCTCGTCGTCTCCAACTGGCCGCTGTACATCGACAAGAAGACCGTTCCCGGCTGGCAGAAGCTCGTCGGCGCCAAGATGAAGTACCTCGAGGACTACAACGACAACGAGGAGTTCTACGCCAAGGTCCGCCAGCAGCTCGAGGCGGGCCGGAGCATCGGCCGCGACATGGTCGTCGCGACGGACTGGATGGCCGGCCGCTGGATCAGGAAGGGCTACGCGATCCCGGTCGACAAGAAGAACGTTCCCAACGGCACCAACCTGCTGGCGAGCCTCAAGTCTCCGCCGTTCGATCCCAAGCGTGAGTATTCGCTGCCGTGGCAGTCGGGGATCACGGGCATCGGCTACAACCCGAAGAAGACCGGGCGCAAGCTGACGGGCTTCAACGACCTCTACGACCCGAAGTTCAAGGGCCGGGTGACGATGTTCACCGAATGGCGCGACACGATCGGTCTCCAGCTGCTGGCCGACGGCACGGATCCGACGACGGCCTCCAAGGACGACTACCTGGCCGGCATCGCGAAGGTCGAGGCCGCGAACAAGAAGGGCCAGATCCGCCGCTTCACCGGCAACGACTACACAAAGGACCTCGCCTCCGGGAACCTGTGGGCGTGCGTCGCCTGGTCCGGCGATCTCGTGCAGCTGAAATCCGACAACCCGGACCTCGAGTTCCTCGTCCCCGAGGCCGGCGGCATGAGCTGGTCCGACAACATGCTCATCCCCCAGAAGGCCCACTCGCCCTACGGCGCCGAGACGTTCATGAACTACGTGTACGACCCGCAGATCGCGGCGCAGATCGCGGCCTACGTGAACTACTTCTGCCCGGTCGAGGGCGCAAAGGACGTCCTCGCTCGGAAGGATCCCAAGCTCGCCGAGAACCCGCTGATCTTCCCGGACAGCGCGACGCTGGCCAAGCTTCACCCCTATCCCTCGCTCGGCGACGCGGCCGAGCGCGAACTCACCGCGGCGATGCAGAAGGTCACCGGAGCGTGAGCGACGGCGCGGCGGCGGCGCCTGACACGGCCAGGCCGCGCGGGCTCAGCCTGCGCCGCCGCCGCGCGCTGCTGCCGGCGCTGTTCGTCGCGCCCGGTATCACCTGGCTCGTCATCTTCTACGCGATTCCGATCGTCAGCCAGCTGTGGGTGTCGCTGCAGACCGGGAATCCCGACGACGGGTTCGCGCAGACGTGGCACTGGGGGATCTACCCGGACGCGATATCCGAGTACCAGGATCAGCTGCTGCGCTCGCTCGGCTACGCGGCCGTCGCGACGATCTTCTGCCTGCTGATCGCGTTCCCGCTCGCCTATTTCATCGCGTTCAAGTCGGGCCGCTGGAAGAACCTCTTCCTGCTGCTCGTGATCCTGCCCTTCTTCACCAGCCTGATCGTCCGGACAGTGGCCTGGCAGACGCTGCTCACCGACGACGGCTGGGTCGTCAACTCGCTGCAGTCGCTCGGGCTGCTCGCGGGAAACGGGCGCCTGCTCGCGACGCGCACAGCGGTCATCGCCGGCATCACCTACAACTTCCTGCCGTTCATGGTGCTGCCGCTGTACGCCTCGCTCGAACGGATGGACCGGCGATTGGTGGAGGCAGCCACGGACCTTTACGCCTCGCGTCTCACCGCGTTCCGCAAGATCACACTGCCGCTGGCGGCGCCCGGGATCTTCGCGGGCACGCTGCTGACGTTCATTCCCGCGATCGGCGACTACATCAATGCCCAGCTGCTCGGCACGCCGCAGCAGTTCATGATCGGCAACGTCATCCAGTCGCAGTATCTGGTGGTGCGCGACTACCCGACCGCCGCGGCGCTGTCGTTCGTCGTGATGGCCGCTGTGCTCGTGCTGATCGTGATCGCCGCCCGCGTGCTCGGGCTGCGCAGGCTGTCGGAGGCGGCGGCCGCGTGAGGACTCGCGCAGACAAGGGGCGCGACGCGCTCGTCCGGTTCGCGGGCGGCCTCGCGCTGTTCTACCTGTTCATCCCGATTTTCGTGATCGTCCTGTTCTCGTTCAACGACAACAAGGGGCGCTTCAACTTCACCTGGCAGGGCTTCACGCTGCGCCA
>JBBRFO010000080.1:0-13592 GCA_038224135.1 Solirubrobacterales bacterium | reverse complement strand
GACGGTCGGGCTCGGCTGCGGGTCGCCGCCGACCCGCTTCCGGCTCGACGACCCCGTCGCCAAGCTGACGTTCGCCGGCCAGCGCGTGGTCGTCAACAACCCCGGCGGCGGGCGCATCGTCGAGGTTCCCGGCGGCGCGCCGCGCCTGGTGTCGCTGATCTTCGACCAGTGCAGCCCGCGGCTGAAGCGCGTCGACCTGGGCGGCGACGGCGTCCCACGCCGCGTCGGCCCGATCTCGATCTGCGCCCCGGTGATCCGCGGCAACCTGTGGGTCGACCGTCCCGGGCGCCTGGAGCTGCGCTTCTCCGGCGGGCAGGCGGCGCAGCAGGTCGCCGCCGGCGGCCAGGTGACGGCGATCCCGCCGGGCAGGGACACGACCGTCAAGATCGACGTCCCGGCGCGGCCGACGGCGTTCGAGTTCCAGCTCGACTGGCAGGGTGGCGGGCCGCAGTTCCCCGAGCTGCAGGCGATCGATCTGGTCCAGGGGACGACGCGGCAGGACCTGCTGGGACGCGCCGGTGCCTGAGGCGCCCGCGAGCCGTCGCTGGCTCGTGGCGCTCGGCGCCCTGTACGCGGTTGCGGTGGCCGTGTACCTCGTGCTCGCCGGGCGGATCGCGCTGCCGCTGATCAGCCCTGACGAATTCACCTACGGCCACCTCGCGCGGTCGGTCGCCGACGGGGACGGGCTCAGCTGGCGCGGCGCCGGCGAGCCGCTGCGATCGGCCTTGTACGTGTTCACCATCGTGCCCGCCTGGCTCGGTGACTCGACGACCGACGCCTACGCGCTCGCCAAGTCCGAGGGCGTCCTGCTGATCTGCCTGGCCGCGCTCCCGGCATGGCTCGCGGCGCGCCGCTTCGTCAACCCGCCGACGGCGCTCGCGGTCGCGGGCCTGACGATCGCCGGGACCTGGATGACGGCGGCGGGTTCGCTGCTGACGGAGAACCTCGCCTACCCGCTGGCGACCGGCGCGCTCGCGGCGACCGTCGTCGCGGTCCAGCGGCCGGGGGGCCGCGCCGGATTGCTGGCGCTCGCGCTGAGCGTGCTCGCCGGCTGGGCGCGACTGCAGTGCGTCGCCCTGGTCGCCGTGCTGCCGCTCGCCCTGCTGCTCACCGCGCTGGCGGCGCCGGAACCCATGCGTGAGCGCCTGGCGCGGTCGGGCCGCGTGCTCGCGGTGACGGGCTCGCTGACGCTTGCCGGCGGGCTGTTCGTGCTGCTCGATCCGTCGAGTCTTGGCAACTACCGCGGCATCGTCGACGCCCGGCCGAGCGCCGGCGATGTCCTTGCCGCGACGGGGCATCAGTGGGTCGGGCTCGTCGCAATGGCCGGCTTCGTCCCGCTGATCATCGTGCTGGCCGGCTCGGCGTCGCGCACGTCCTGGCGCAGCCCGGTGCTCGGCCCGCTGCTCAGCGTCAGCTGGGTCACGGCCGTCCTGCTGCTCGCGCAGAGTGCCTGGACGATCACCGTGTTCGGCACCTGGCACGTCCAGCGGTACGTCCTCTACGTCCTCCCGGTGCTGTTCCTCACCGCCGCCGTCGCGATCCACGAAGCCCGCCTGTCACGCCGCCGCCTGCTGGCCGCGACGGTGCTCGTCGCGGTGCTGCTGCTGCTGGCGCCGGCGATCCGGCAGGTGCTGGAGGAGCGTGCCGCGTGGGCGATCAGCCTGCGCCTCGACGACCTGATCGGCGCGAGCACGCCGGTCGCGCTGGCGCTCGTCGCGGTGCTGACCGGCGTCATCCTTGCCCTCGTCGCCGGGCCGCTGCGCAGCGCGGGAACCGTCGCGCTCGTCGCGGGCGCGCTCACGCTCGTCGTGTTCGCGGTGCAGGATCAGGCCGGCTGGTCGTGGCAGACACGGCTCGCCCGCGCCGAGCGGACCGGCTTCCCGAAGGACCTTCAGTGGATCGACCACGCGGGGAACGGTGACGTCGCGCGGCTGATCGCGCTGTCCTCGCCGTGGCGCTGGCAGCTGACGGAGTTCTTCAACCGCGACGTGACGCAGGTCTACGGTCTGCCCGCCGTCTCGCCCGTCGCGGTCCGCGGTCCGCTCTGCCGCTGGAACCCCGATGCGTCGGGGCGGATCAGCTTCTCCGGGCCGTGCGGGCCGGTCCCGCACCAGTACTTCTCCGACGAGGAGCAGGTCCGGCTGACGTTGTACGACCAGCGGATCGAGGCCCGCACCGCGGTCGGGAGCCGCGTCGTGTCGGTGCCCGACGCGCCGCGCCTGCGGTCGCTGTTGTTCGTTCCCTGCGGGCCGCCGACGCCGGCCGTGGAGTTCGCCGGTCGCGGGCGGATCGCGATCGCTCCCGGCCGCTGCGTGAACGCGCTTCAGGCGCAGCTCTGGCTCGACACGCCAGCGGTGCTGGCGATCACCTTCCGAGGGGACGGCGTCGACCACATCGTCCAGGGGCCGAAGCGCAGCTGGACGCTGGCCCCGAACGTCGCGACGACGATCCGCATCCCGGTCGCCGCGGGCGCGAGCGACACGCAGCTGCAGCTCGACTGGCAGGGCCCGACGCCGCGACTCGCGCGCGCAGTTCTGCTCCAGGGCAGCCGCCGCACCGACCTGTTGTAGCCCCCGGCATCGACCGTTCGTCCAGCTGACGCCGCGGACGCGTGATCCACGGATCGACCGAGCGTTGAGCAGGGTGGCGCCCCGCGCCGATACGCACATCGAGCCGCCTCGCCTGAGGCGCAGACCCAAGGGACGACATGCTCCACTTCACCCGCCTGATGACCACGCTGCTCGCGATCGCCCTGATCGTGCCTGCAGCCGCATCCGCCGCACGCCGCATTGACCGCAACCACGACGGTCTGCCCGACCGCTGGGAGCGCATGCACCACCTGAGCCTGAAGGTCGACCAGGGCCCGCGCGATCAGGATCGCGACGGCCTCGTCAACCGCGCCGAGTTCGCCGATCACACCGACCCGCGGAACGCCGACACCGACGGCGACGGCGTCAGCGACGCCAACGAGGACGTCAACGGCGACGGCGTCGCCAACGTCGCGCAGATGCCGGATGGCCCGGCAGCGACAACGCCCGGCGGATCGGGCGAGCACCACGAGGGCATGCTCGTCTCGTGGGATCACATTGTCAGCTTCTCGGGCGATAACCACCTGCTGGTGATCGCGCGAAGCGATGGATCAACCGTCACCGCGCTCGTCGGCGACCACCTGTTCCTCGGCTGCGGCGCTGCGGCGCCGGGGCCGTTCCAGGTCTGCTCGCGCTCGAACCTGACGCCTGGTGCGGAGGTCATCGTCGCGCACCCCGTGGTCAACCCGGGCGGCGTGACGATCTGGGATGTCGTGCTGCTCGGCCTGAGCGCGCCGGCCGGCGACGCGTCGCCGGCTCCCGCACCGGGTCATGAGCCCGTCCCTCTGCCGGCAGGCCCGGGCGCCGCGCCGCCGGTCACCGGCTCGATCGTCAGCTTCACCGGCGGCGTGCTGAAGATTCGCCGCGACGCCAACGGCGAGGAGCCCGCCGCGCCGCTGTCGGGCATCGTCGCGATCCGCTGCATCAAGGTCGCCGGCGGTGTCGTCACGTCGACCGACACGTGCGGCACCGACAAGCTCGTCCCGGGCGCGAACATCGCGCTGGCCCAGGGCGGGCTCGCCGATGGCGTGTTCAAGTGGATGAAGCTCTATCTGGTGTTGCCGGGGGGATGATGCCCGGGGCGGTCCGACTGCTCTGCGACGACGCACTCGTCCGGGCCGCACGCAGCGGCTCGGACGAGGCGTTTTCGGAGATCGTGCGCCGCCACGAGCCGCGCCTGCGCACTCAGTGCCGGCGGATCATCGGCCCGGACCTTGCCGACGACGCCGTGCAGCAGACGCTGGCGGCAGCGCTGGTCGCGCTGCGCCGACCGGACGATCGCGCGATCGACCTCGAGCGCTGGCTGGGCCGGATTGCCCGCAACGCATCGCTGGATCTGCTGCGCCGAGCCGCACCCGACTGGTCGCAGCTCGACGAGCGTATCGACGGGGTTCTGCGCCCGCCGCAGGCCGCCGCCGACCGCGAGCGGCTCCGCGCGACCGTCGCCGACATCCAGGGACTGCCCGAGCGTCAGCGCCGGGCGATCGTCCTGCACGCGTTCGAAGGTCGCTCGTGGGAGGAGATCGCGACCGAGCTCGACGTCGGCGAGCCAGCGGTGCGCCAGCTGCTGCATCGCGCGCGGACGCGCCTGCGCTCGCTCGCCGCGGGCCTGATCGGGCCGTTCTGGCTGCTGCGCCCGGCGACCGCGCGCGCCGCCGGGATGCTCACCGGGCTGGCGGGCGGGGGAGGGCTGAAGACCGCTGCCGGGGTCGGCATCGCGGTCGTCCTCGCCGGCGGCGCGGCGCTCGAGGTGACCGCCCCGTGGCACGGCGGGGCGGTGCACTCCGGGCTGGCGGTCGCCGCGGCATCGGCACCGGTGCCGCAGGCGCCGGCGGTACAGGTCACGGTTGATGATGGGCCATCGCAGGTGTCCCACCACGTCCGTCACTTCTCGCCGCACGTCAAGCGACAGCGCGCCGCACCGCGGCCGCCCCGGATCGTGCCGCCGCCGCCGGCCGCCGCCGGCTCCCCCGCTGCCGAGCGTCTCGCCAGCGCTGACCGGACCGTTTCGAAGCAGACGAGGGTCCGGTCCGTCGAGCACCCGACCACGTCGTCACCGACGCCCGTCGCGGGCACGCCGGCAGCGCCCGCCGCCGAGCCCACGGCATTGCAGCCTGCCGCCCCGCCTGCCCCCGACCCACCGGCTGCTCCCGCAGCTCCGCCCACGCCCGCCGGCCCGCCCGCACCGGCCGCGATCGGCCACATCGTCCAATGGGTCGCCGGCCCGGGCGCCGGTGGTCAGCTGCGGATCGAAGGCCTGCCGACCGGCAACGAGACGGCCCGCGTCACCGAGACGACGACGATCACCTGCACCCACGCCGAGAACGGCGTCGTCGTCTCCAGCGAGCCCTGCACGCTGGCGCAGATCGCCGTCGGCGGCCAGGTCAGCGTCGCCGACCGCGCCTACAGCGCGTCAGCGGGCGGCCCCGCCTGGACGATGCTCCAGCTGCTGCGCTGACGGTGCGACAGGGCGCCAGTACCCTCCCTGGCGCCCATGATCAGCACCAACCAATTGAAGAACGGCAACCACATCGAGGTCGACGGCACGATCTTCAAGGTGGTCGAGTTCCAGCACGTCAAGCCCGGGAAGGGGCCGGCGTTCGTGCGGACCAAGCTGCGCCGGATCAGCGACGGCAACGTGATCGACAAGACGTTCCGCGCAGGCGAGAAGTTCCGCGCCGTGCGGACGGAGGGGCGCAAAATGACGTTCCTCTACTCCGACGGCACCGACGCGCACTTCATGGACGCCGAATCGTTCGAGCAGATCGCTGTCCCGGAGGCCACGGTCGCCGACGAATTGCGCTGGACGAAGGCCAACGACACGGTCGATGTGCTGTTCATCGACGGTGCCCCGTCGACGCTGCATCTGCCCTCCTCCGTCGAGCTGGAGGTCGCGACCACCGAGCCCGGCGTGCGCGGTGACACCGCGTCGGGCGGCGGCAACAAGCCGGCCACGCTCGAGACCGGCGCGGTGATCCAGGTGCCGTTGTTCGTCAACATCGGCGACCGCGTGAAGGTCCAGACCGAGTCCGGCGACTACATGTCGCGGGCGTAGCACCAGCCGTGTCGCGCCGCACGACGCAGCGCCGGCAGGCGGTCTTCGCGCTCTACCAGCAGGAACTGACCGGCCGCGAGCTGGACGACGTCTTCGAGCGCGACACGTCGCTGTTCACGCGCGCGCTCGCGCATGCGACCTACGACCGCCAGGACGACATCGACGCGCTGATCTCCCAGCATGCGCGCGGCTGGACGCTGCAGCGGATCGCCCCGCTGGAGCGGGCGATCCTGCGCGTCGCGCTGCTCGAGATCCTGCACCCGGACGCCGTCCCGGGGGAGACCCCGATCCCGCCTGAAGGCGCGATCAGCGAAGCGGTCGAAACGGCCAAGACGTTCTGCGGAGAGCAGGCGCCGGGCTTCGTCAACGGCATCCTCGACGCCGCGCTGCACCAGATCGGGAAGAATCCCCAACCGTCATGACCGACCAGCCGCCCGCGATCACGATCGACACCACCACGCTCGACACGCTTGTCGACCAGCTCGGCCGCGCCGCCGAGCAGCTGCGCAGCGGCGACCTGTCGACCGACGCCGCCGCGACGCTCGTCGAGGACTGCGCGTCGCTCGCCAATCAGGCGTCAGCCGAGCTCGAGCGGATGACGCGTGCCGCGTCGATCGAGCCCGCGCCCGGTCAAGACACGCTTTTGTGAGCGACGGCGGCTCGTACCCCGACCATCTGCGCGAGCGCGTCGAGGCGTACCTCGCCGAGCTGCGGTTCTCGGGCGACGCGCTGACAGCCGGGCTCGACGAGGCGATGCGCTACTCGCTGCTCGCTGGTGGCAAGCGGATCCGGCCCGTCCTGACGCTCGCCACCGCCCGGGCGCTGGGTGACGACGAGGCGACCGTCCTGCCGCTGGCCGCCTCGCTGGAGCTGATCCACACCTACTCGCTGATCCACGACGATCTGCCGGCGATGGACGACGACGACCTGCGGCGTGGGCGGCCGACGTGCCACGTCAAGTACGGGCAGGACGTCGCGATCCTGGCCGGTGACGGGCTCTACGCCGAGGCGTTCCGCCATGTCCTGACCGAGCAGGCCGGCGAGCCGCTGAACCTGCTCGCCACGGTCACCGAGCTGGCCGCTGCGACCGGCGTCTCGGGCATGGTCGGCGGTCAGTACATCGACGTGCGCGGCGCCGCGCCGCAGGGCCCCGACGGACTGCGGCGCCTGCATGAGCTGAAGACCGGGCGGCTGATCGGGGCCAGCGTCGAATGCGTCCTGCTGCTGGCCGGCGCGCCCGAGCCGGCGACCGCGGCGTTCCGCGCGTTCGCGCGGGAACTGGGCGTGCTGTTCCAGATCGTCGACGACATCCTCGACGTCACCGGCACCGACGCCGAGCTCGGCAAGCCGTCGGGCAGCGATGAGCGTCACGGCAAGCGCACCTACGTGACCGAGTTCGGTCTGCAGGGCGCGCGCGAGCTCGCGCTAGCCTCCCAGGGGAAGGCGCGTGACGCGCTGGCGCAGGCTGCGCCGGGCGGGGCGCCGGAGCTGGAGCAGATCACCGACTTCATCGCCTCACGCGACACGTAGTGCGCAGCCGCAGATGACTCGCATCCTGGACCGCATCGACCGCCCGCAGGACCTGCACCGCCTCAGCGAGGAGGAGCTCCAGCAGGTCGCCCAGGAGGTCCGCGAGCACATCATCGACACGGTCGGCGAGATCGGCGGTCACTTCGGCGCCAACCTCGGCACCTGCGAGATCGCCGTCGCGCTGCACTCGCTGATGGACTCGCCGCGCGACAAGATCCTCTGGGACGTCGGTCATCAGGCCTATCCGCACAAGGTGCTGACCGGCCGCCGCGACCAGCTGCCCACGATCCGCCAGTACGACGGCCTGGCCCCGTTCTGCTCGATCGCCGAGAGCGAGCACGACATCATGGGAGCCGGTCACGCCTCGACCTCGATCGGCTACGCGGTCGGCATCAAGGAGGGCATGCGGCTCAACGGCACGCCCGACGCCGGCAAGGTCGTCGCCGTGATCGGCGACGGCGCGATGACCGGCGGCGTCGCCTTCGAGGCGATCCACCAGGCCGGCGGCCAGGGCACGCCGATCGTCGTGATCCTCAACGACAACGGCATGTCGATCTCGCCCAACGTCGGGGCGATGTCGCGCTACTTCAATCGCGTGCGGCTGAACCCGCGCTTCTGGCACGCGCGCGAGGGCGTCGAGGCGCGGCTGACGGAGCTGCCCGGCCCCGTCGGCGCGGCGTTCGAGAAGCTCGGTCCGCAGCTGAAGGAATCGATCAAGGCGTTCACCTCGCCCGGCATGTTCTGGGAGGAGCTCGACTGGGCCTACGTCGGCGTCATCGACGGCCACGACGTCCACGCCCTGCGCGACGCGCTGAAGCAGGCGTTCAAGGCCAATCGCCCGGTCGTCGTCCACGTCGCGACCGTCAAGGGCAAGGGCTTCGCGCCGGCCGAGGACGGTGGCCTGGAGGGCATGGAGCGCTGGCACGCGGCCAAGCCGAACTCGATCGTCGACGGCGCGCCCGCGCCCAAGCCGACCGGCGGAGCGCCGTCGCCGCCCAAGCCGCCGACGTACACCGAGGTCTTCGGCGATGCGATGGTCGCCGCGGTCGACACCGATCCGCGCGTCGTCGGCATCACCGCCGCGATGAACTCGGGCACCGGGCTGAACGTGCTGCAGGTCCAGCGTCCCGAGCACTACTTCGACGTCGGGATCGCCGAGCAGCAGGCCGTGCTGTTCGCCTCGGGCCTGGCGCTCGAGGGGCTCAAGCCGGTCTGCGCGATCTACTCGACGTTCCTGCAACGCGGGTTCGACCAGATCGTCCACGACGTCTGCCTGCAGAACCTCGACGTCGTCTTCGCGATGGACCGCGCCGGCCTGGTCGGCGACGATGGCCCGACGCATCACGGCGTCTTCGACATCGCCTATCTGCGGCCGCTGCCGAACATCGTCCTGATGGCACCGCGCGACGAGGCGACGCTGGTCCACATGCTGCATACGGCGATCGCCTACGACGGTCCCGTCGGCCTGCGCTACCCGCGCGGCGAGGGCGTCGGCACGCCGCTGCCGGCGACCCCGCAGGCACTGCCGATCGGCCGCGGCGAGATCCTCCGCGAAGGCCGTCGGGTGGCGCTGCTCGGCTACGGCGCGGGCGTCGCGAAGGCGCTCGAGGCAGCCGACATCCTGGCCGAGGGCGGCATCGAGGCGACCGTCGCCGACGCGCGCTTCGCCAAGCCACTGGACGCCGCGCTGCTGGCCCAGCTGGCCGCCGAGCACGAGCTCCTTGTCACGATCGAGGAGGGCGTCCTGATGGGCGGCTTCGGATCGGCCGTCTGGGAGCACTACAACGAGGTCGGCGACCCGGCGCCGCGGATCCTGCGCGTCGGCATCCCCGACCGCTACGTGACCCACGGCAAGCCCGCGCTGCTGCACGCCGAAGTCGGCTTCACCGGCGAGGCGATCGCCGGCCGCGTCACCGCCGCGCTCGGCGTCGGCGGCGAGATCACCGCGTGAGCGGCGGGATGGCGGACGGACGCCGGCGCCGAGCGAACTCCGGCGCGCTGTCGGCGTGAGCGGCGGGATGGCGGACGGACGCAGGCGCCGAGCGAACTCCGGCGCGCTGTCGGCGTGAGCGCCCGCGACCAGACGACCGGGGATCTCGGACGCGCGGTGGCGGTGTGGGTGGACGACGGCGGGCGCGCCCAGGCGACTGCGCCCGTGGACCCCGCGATCGTCGCGCTGCTCGCCGCGCAGGGTGACGAGGCCGACCTGACGCTCGCAGAGCAGCGCGCTGCGTACGTGGAGACCGCGATCGCCCTCGGCGGCGATCCGATCCCGGTCGCCTCAGTGCAGGACATGCGCGTGCCGCGACCGGACGGCGGTGAGGTTGCGGTCCGCGTGCATCGTCCGATCGACGCGCCCGACGCCGACACCGCGGTCCTCGTCTGGTGCCACGGCGGCGGCTGGGTCCTGGGCGACCTCGACGGGTTCGACCGCGTCGCGCGGCGGCTCGCCACGGCTGGGCGCTGTGTCTGCGTCAGCGTCGACTACCGGCTCGCGCCCGAGCATCCGTTCCCGGCGGCGATCGAGGATGCGCTGGCCGTCGTCCGCTGGGCCGCCGGCCCGGGCGCCGCCAGCCTCGGCACCGCGCCCGGGAAGGTGCGCCTCGGCGGCGACAGCAGCGGTGGCCAGATCGCCGCCGCGGGCGCGCTCGGCGCGCGCGAGCTGGTCGCCGAGCAGCTGCTCGTCTACCCGGCACTCGATCCGGCGCTGGCGAGTGAGTCCTACGCCGAGTTCGCCGACGGACCGATGCTGACGCGCGCGGCGATGCGGACCTTCTGGAACCACTACCGGGCCGAGCGCCCGATCGACGACCCGGAACTCGACGTGCTCGCCGGCGACCTGACGGGCGCTCCGCCGGCCCGGATCGCGGTCGCCGCCCACGATCCGCTGCGCGACGACGGCCTGCGCTACGCCGAGCTGCTCGGCGCTGCGGGGGTCGGCGGGCAGACGCGCGTCTTCGACACGATGACCCACGGATTCCTGCGCTGGGGCGCGGTCGTCAGCCAGGCGCAGGATCTGATCGACTGGCTCGCCTGACCTGACTGCGTTCCGCCGCATGCTCCGCCGCGCGGCCCGACGAAACGGTGGTCGTCGTCGGTTGCGGCCCTGGCTGTGAGTTTGTCAACGTACGTCGGACACGCAGTCCCACCGAGCGCGGATCTGGATCGGCCAGGTGCTTGCCGCCGCCGCCGGAACCGCTCCCTCAACGGAAACGACCCGTCGGGAGGGACGGGCCGTTTCGAGGAGGAGCTGGTCAAGCTCGATGCTGCCTCGCAGTGATGTCGTCGCGAGTGGAGGAGGGTCCGAGCGACGACGCTGCGAATCACATGGTGCACCCATCGGACCTTTTCGACTGTGAGGGCGCTCACAGTGGCCGCACGAACCGCTGCGATGCGTCGCCCGCCGCCCGGTACCGTTCGCCTCGCTGATGGAGAAGGTCCGCCTCGACACCCTGCTCGCTCAGCGCGGGCTGTTCTCCTCGCGAGCGCGCGCGGCGGCGTCGGTGATGGCCGGTGAGGTCCGGTTCGCCGACGGCGCACGGGCGGCCAAGCCCGGCCAGATGGTCCGCGAGGACGTCAGCGTCGCGCTCGACGAGCGCCCGCGCTACGTCTCGCGCGGGGGGCACAAGCTCGCCAACGCGCTCGACACCCTCGGGCTCGACGTCGAGGGGCGACGCGCTCTGGACGTCGGAGCCTCGACGGGCGGCTTCACCGACTGCCTGCTGCAGCGCGGCGCCACCCACGTGATCGCGTTGGACGTCGCCTACGGCGAGCTCAACTGGGGCCTGCGCGGCGATGAGCGCGTCACCGTGCTGGAGCGCACCAACGCCCGCGAGCTGCAGGCCGGGGACCTGCCGTACGCCCCGGACCTCGTCGTCGCCGACGTGTCGTTCATCTCGCTGACGAAGGTCCTGCCGGCGGTCGTCGGGCTGCTCGCGAGCCGCTTCGACCTGCTGGCGATGGTCAAGCCGCAGTTCGAGGTCGGGCGCGAGCGGGTCGGCAAGGGCGGCGTCGTGCGCGACCCGCAGACCCGGCGCGACGCGGTGCTCGCCGTCGCCGACGGGCTGCGTGAGGCCTGCGGGCTCAGCGTCCACGGCATCGCCGCATCGGGGCTTCCTGGTCCGAAGGGCAATCTGGAGACGTTCGTCTGGTTCGCCGAGCCCGGCCGGGATGGCGCGATCGGCGACCTGCCGGCCGCGATCGAGGCGGCCGGCGCATGACGCCGCGCGTGATCGCGGTGTTCTCGCACGCGCGGCCCGGGGAGACGGAGGAGGCGCTCGGGCGCCTGCTGGCCCGTGCGCGCGAGCGCGACGTGCTGGTCCGGATCGACGCGGCCGAGTCCGTCAAGCACGGACTCGGCGCCGGCCCGGGCATCGTCGTCGGCGACGCCGCCTTCGGTGACGTCGAGCTGGCGATCGCCCTGGGCGGCGACGGCACGGTGCTGCGCGCGCTGCGGCGCTTTGCCGGCACCGGCGTGCCGGTCTTCGGTGTGAATTTCGGCGAGATCGGGTTCCTCTCGACGATCGACCGCGACCGCGCCGACGAGGGCTTCGCGGCGGCGCTCGCGGGATGGTTCGAGTCGATCGCGCTGCCGGCGATCCGCCCGCAGTCCGCCGGTGGCTCCGGCGCGGTCGCGATCAACGACGTGGCGATCACCCGTCGCGCCGGCGATCGTGTCGCCGAGCTGGCGTACGCCGTCGGCGGCGAGGAGGTCGGCCGCGTGCGCTGCGACGGACTGGTCGTCGCAACCCCGGCGGGGTCGACGGGCTACAACCTCGCCAACGGCGGGCCGGTCCTGGCGTGGGGCGTCGAGGGCTTCGTCGTCTCGTTCATCGCGCCGCATTCGCTGACCGCGCGGGCCCTGGTCGTCGGCCCGGACGACGTGCTGACCGTCCACAACCGGTCGGTCGATCCGGTCGACATCGCGCTCGACGGCCGGCCCAGCGGCGAGCTGGCGCCGGGGCAGACGATCACCTGCGCCTTCCAGCAGGGCGCGACGGAGCTGGCGCTGCTGCCGGGCTCGACGTTCTACCGCCGTCTGCGCGAGACGTTCGGCCGGCTGTCGTCCTGATCCGTCCCGCGGCGCTGGTTCACTGATCGGGTGCTGCACGAGCTGCGTGTCGAGAACCTGCTGCTGATCGAGCGGGCGGAGCTGCGCCTGGCCCCGGGCCTGAATGTGATCACCGGCGAGACCGGCGCCGGCAAGACGGTGCTGGCCCACGCGCTGGATCTGCTGCTCGGCGGCAAGGCGCGGACCGGCATCGTCCGGCCGGGCGCCGCCGAGGCGTCGGTCGAGGGTGTGTTCGACCTGCCTGACGCCGTCCGCGAGCAGCTCGGCGATCTGCTGGCGCCCGACGCGGAGGAACTCGTCCTGGCCCGCCGCGTCGCGGCATCCGGCCGCACACGGGCGCTGATCAACGGCCGCAGCGCGACGGCCGGTGACCTGCGCGACGCGGGCGTTGCGCTGCTCGCGTTCTACGGCCAGCACGAGCATCGCCGGCTGATGCTCGCCTCGGCGCAGCTGGATCTGCTCGACGGGTACTGCGGGCCGCAGCAGGCCGAGCTGCGGGTCCGGGCCACGGCTGCGCACGAGGCCGCGCGGCAGGCCCGCGCGGCACTCGACGCGCTGCGCGGCGACGCCGGTGCCCGTCAGCGCGAGCTGGACCTGCTGCGCTTCGAGCTCAGCGAGATCGACGAGGCCGCGCCCGACCCCGCCGAGCACGCCGACCTCCTCGCCCGCCGCGAGCGGCTGCGCCACCTCGAGGCGCTGCGCGGGGCGGCGTTCGGGTCCGCGCAGGCGCTCGCGCCCGACGACGGGCCCGGCGCTGCCGGCCTGCTGTCGGCCGGTGCATCGCTGCTCGACGGCGTCGATGGCGTCGACACCGAGCTCGACGCGCTGGCCGAGCGCTTCCGCGCCCTGACGATCGAGGCGACCGAGCTCGGCGCCGACCTGCGCCGCTACGGCGACGGGCTGGACGGCGATCCGGGAGCGCTCGACGTCGTCGAGGAGCGCCTTGCGCTGCTCGACCGGCTGATCCGCAAGCACGGCGGCACGATCGAGGCGGTGCTGGCGCATGCCGAGACCTGCCGCGCACGCGTCGCCGCGCAGGACGACGCCGAAGGCCGGGCCGCGGCGCTGGAGCACGCGCTCACCGCCGCGCTCGGCGACCAGGCCGCGGTCGCCCGGGCGCTGCATGCGGCCCGCGCGGCAGCGGCGCCCAAGCTCGCCGCCGCGGTCGTCGACGGCCTCGCCGATCTGGCGATGGAGGGCGCGAGCTTCGACGTGCGGATCGAGCCGCGCGAGCCCGGCCCGACCGGCGCCGACGCCGTCGAGTTCCTGCTGGCGCCCAACAGCGGCGTCCCGGCCGGGCCGGTGCGTGACGCCGCCTCGGGCGGCGAGCTGTCACGCGTGATGCTCG
>JBBRFO010000079.1:0-13695 GCA_038224135.1 Solirubrobacterales bacterium | reverse complement strand
GAGGCCGCGGGCGGCGACATCGGTGGCGACGAGGATCGGTACGCGGCCGCCCTTGAACGCCAGCATCACGCCGTCGCGCTGGCCCTGCGAGAGGTCGCCGTGGAGCGCCTTGCAGTTGAGGCCCTTGTCGCGCAGCGTGCGGTGGAGCTGGTCGCAGCGGATCTTGGTGCGCACGAAGACGATCGCCTGGTCGGGCCGCTCGGCCTTCAGCACCTCGACGATCTTGTCCGGCTTGTCCTTCGAGGCGACCTCGGTCTGGAACTGCTCGACCGTGTCGACGGTCAGGCGCTTGGCCTCGACCTTGATCAGCTCGGGCTCATAGAGGTAGCGGTCGGCGAGCTTGCGGATCGGCGGCGGCATCGTCGCGCTGAACAGCGCGGTCTGGCGGCCGGTGGGCGTCAGCGAGAGGATCTTCTCGACGTCCTCCAGGAAGCCGAGGTCAAGCATCTCGTCGGCCTCGTCAAGGACGACGAAGCGGCAGTCGTGCAGGATCAGCGACGCGCGCTGGAGCAGGTCGAGCACGCGGCCGACGGTGCCGACGACGATGTGGCCGCCCGCGCGCAGCTGCGCCTGCTGGGTGCGGATCGGTGCCCCGCCGAAGACGGCGACGACGTCGATGCCCTTGGTCGCGCCGTAGGTGCGCAGCGCCTGGGTCACCTGGATGCACAGCTCGCGCGTGGGCGTGAGGACCAGGCCCTGGACGCTGTGCTCGGACGGATCGACGTGCTCGACCATCGGCAGCCCGAAGGCCGCGGTCTTGCCGGATCCGGTCTGCGCCTGGCCGATGATGTCGCGGCCCTGGAGCATCGTCGGGATCGACTGCTCCTGGATCGGGCTTGGCTGCTCGTACCCGACGTCCTCCAGTGCCTTGAGCGTGGTGGGCGAAAGGCCGAGGTCGGCGAAGGAGGTCACGCGTCCAGCCTAGGGGTCACACGCGGTGCGGAGGTTTCCGTCAGGTTGCCGGGTCCAGCAGCAGCTTGCCGGTCGTGCGGCGCGCGGCGAGGTCGATCTGCGCCTGCGCGGCCTGCGTCAGCGGGTAGGTCGCGCCGACGATGACCCGCAGTTCGCCCGTGCGCGCGCGAGTGAACAGGTCCGCGAGCGCCTCCTGCGCCATGCCCGGTCGCTCGAGGACGTGCTTGAACCAGAAGCCCACGACTCCGCGCGAGGCGCGCATCAGCTTGCGGGTGTTCGGGGCGTTGGTCGTGCCCGCCGAGACGCCATAGGTGACCAGGCGCCCGAACGGCGCCAGCGCCTGCAGCGAGGCGTCGAAGACCTCGCCGCCGATCGCGTCGAGAACGACGTCGACGGGTCGGCCCCGGTTGGCTTCGAGCAGGCGGTCGGTGAGACCCTGCGCCGCTCCGTCGATCGCCGCATCGGCGCCGAGCTGCAGCGCCAGCGCGCGCTTGTCGTCGGTCGAGGCGCTCGCGATCACCCGGCCGGCACCGAACGCGCGCGCCAGCTGCAGCGCGAGCGACCCGGTCCCGCCTGCGGCGGCGTGCACGACGACGCTCTCGCCCTGGCGGATCCGCGCGGCGGTCCGCAACAGGTGCCAGGCGCTGAGACCCTGCAGCAGCAGCGCGAGTGCCGTGCCGTCGTCGACGGCGTCGGGAATCGCGAAGGCGTGCTCGGCCGGGGCCGGCGCGAACTGCGCGTAGCCGCCGCGGCCACCGGTCAGCGCGACGACGCGCTCACCGCTGTCGGTGCGCCGGCCCGCGACCTCGGACCCGGGGATCAGCGGCAGCTCCGCAGCGGCCAGGTACTCGTTGCGGCGCTGGTGCGTGTCGGCGAAGTTGACGCCGGCACGCGTGACCTCGATCAGCACCTCGCCAGGTCCCGGCACGGGCACCGGCACGTCGACGACCCGGAGCACCTCGGGCCCGCCGAACTCGTGCTGCTGGACGGCGCGCATCATCGGGTCGGCCACGGGGGCAACGCTACCCTCCGGCGCCCATGAGCCTCACTGTCGTCGGATCGATCGCCTATGACGCCGTCAAGACCCCGTCCGGGGAGCGCGAGCGGATGCTCGGCGGCGCCGCCACCCACTTCGCCCTCGCAGCGTCGTTCTTCGACGAGGTCCGCGTGATCGGACCGGTCGGCGAGGACTTCGACGACGCCTCGTGGGCCGTGCTCGGCACGCGCGGGACGCTGACCGACGACGTCGAACGCGTCGCCGGCGGCAAGACCTTCTTCTGGAAGGGCGAGTACCACGACAACCTCAACAGCCGCGAGACGCATGTCACCGACCTGAACGTGTTCGAGACCTTCGAGCCCAAGCTGTCGGACGCCGCGCGCGCCTGCGATGTCCTGTTCCTGGCCAACATCCAGCCCGATCTGCAGCGCGGCGTGCGCGAGCAGTGCGCCGGCGCGCGGTTCGTCGCGATGGACTCGATGGACCTCTGGATCAACATCGCGCACGACTCGCTGGTGCAGACGATCAAGGGCGTCGACTGCCTGATCCTCAACGACGAGGAACTCGAGCTGCTGACCGGGAAGCCGAACTTCGTCAGCGCCGCGCGTGAGGTGCTGACGTGGGGCCCAACGGCCGTCGTCGCCAAGCAGGGCAAGTACGGGGCGGCGCTGTTCACGGCCGACGGCGTGTTCGCGCTGCCGGCCTTCCCGCTCGAGAACGTCATCGACCCGACCGGCGCCGGCGACTCGTTCGCGGGCGGCTTCGTCGGGCTGATCGCCGCGCACCCGGAAGTGGCGGTGACGCACGAGCTGCTGGTGCAGGCGATGGTCTACGGCACGGCGCTGGCGTCGTTCAACGTCGAGGCGTTCGGGACCGAGCGTGTGACCGAACTGACGCGCGAGGAGATCTCGGCCCGGGTCGACGAGCTCCGGCGGATGACGACCTTCGAGCACCGGGCGATCGCGCTGCGCGGGTAGGGACGCCGGCCCAGGCGGGCTGGAGCGAGGGCCGTCGCAACTCTCGACTGTGTCGCGCGTTAGGTTGGCCATGATGGTCGAACATGTCACCTTGCCTCGGCACGGGCGCCGCGGGTGTCGGGCACTTGTGCTGGCTGTAGCCGGATCGTGCGTGCTCGCGTCGCCGTCCGGTGCCGCGACCGCCAAGTTGCAGGTGCCTGACGGAAACGTCCTGAGGTCGAGTTCGGTGGCACAGGTCGGATTCCATCTCGGCCGCGGGTGGCAGCTCGTCCACGGACAACTGGAGAACACGCCGTCGGTCGGCAGCTACAGCAGCACGCGGAACCTTGGCGACGGCGCGTCGTGTATCCAGGAGATCGATGTCGTTGGCGTCACGCTCAAGCACGCGCAGCGTCCGCGGTTTCGTCGAGGCACGCTCCATGTGACTGCGCCGATGTGGTGGCAGCTGGTGAACTTTCGGGTGACGTCGCACGAGCAGACAGGGCTTGCCGGCTGGTACGCGGGCCGCGGCGTTGGGCTAAGCGAAGATTTCGGCAACGGCCATCGCTACGCGAGCCCGTCCCGGATCGGCGTCGTCGTGCTGCCCACTCCCAGTTGGCTCAAGTCCCCCAGTCGTCCGTGTGCAGACCGACAGCAGCATCGAGCGCTGGTCAGGCCACACCAGCCAGGGTTACAGGCCGCTGGTCCCGACGCGAGCCCAGTTGAAAGCCTGCGCAACTTACACACGAGCGCACGCATCGACCGTGCTGCAGGCGTTACTCCAGACCGTCCGCGTTGAGCATCGGAAGTAGTCGCGACCGGACTATCCCCTCTGGCTACATTCCCGGACGCTGGCCCAGGCGGGCGGCGCCTGCCTGGGCCCGATGCGCACGTCCGCGGCGGCAGGCAGGGCGGCCCGTAGCGACATTCCAGGACGTTGGCGGGAGGACGCTTCGCCAACTTCTCGACCATAACTCGGGACTCGACGCCGTGCAGCGCGAGGCCCTCGACTTCTGCACGCTGGAGCGACCACAACTCGGGACTCAACGCTCGCCGCGCCGCCTCAATGCTGCCGCCCGCCCGCGGGACCAGGCGGCGGGCGCCCAGTGGCGACCGTCCTTCGTCTTGGCTATTGGCCGTCCGGTAGCATCGCTGGGGCGTGGACACCTGGACCTTCATCTTCCTCATGGTGGCCCTGAAGATCCCGATCGTCATGCTGCTCGGGCTCGTCTACTGGGCCGTGCGTGATGCGCCTGAGACCGCGTCCGACGACTCGGACGACGGCGGCAGCAAGCGGCCGCGCAACCCGCATCCGCGCGGCCCGCTGCCCCGGCCGGCACGCCGTGGCCCGCACGGTGACACGCCCGCGCGGGCGCCGGCACGAACTCGTTCGGTGCTGACGCAGTCGCGAGACAACCATCACGCCTGACGGCGGGCGCGCCTGCGAGACTGGCGGCATGTCGCCTTCCTCGGTCCTCTCCGACGGCACGATCCGCCGCCTCGTCGAGGCCGGCGAGATTGTGATTCGCCCCTGGGACCCGTCGATGGTCCAGCCGGCCAGCGTCGACCTGCGCCTGGGCAACACGTTCCGCGTGTTCCACAACCACCGCGTCTCGGCGATCGACCTGCGCAAGCCGCCCAGTGACCTGACCGAGCAGGTCCTCGTCGAGGGCGACGAGGCCTTCATCATCCACCCGGGCGAGTTCTGCCTCGGGCGGACCGAGGAATGGGTCGAACTGCCGGACGACATCGTCGCCCGGATCGAAGGCAAGTCGTCGCTCGGACGCCTCGGGCTGATCGTGCACGCGACGGCGGGCTTCTGCGACCCCGGCTGGAAGGGGACGCTGACGCTGGAGCTCGCCAACCTGACGCGCGTCCCGATCAAGCTGTGGCCGGGCCTGCCGATCGCGCAGCTGTCGTTCATGACGCTCGATCGCGCCGCCGAGCGGCCCTACGGGCATCCGGACCTGGGCAGCCACTACCACGGCCAGGTCGAGGCGACGGAGAGCAGATACGAAGGCGGACCGGCCCACGTCGCGGGCTGATCAGCCTGCCCTTCGTCGCCGTCCTGCGATAGCGTCGCGTCCATGTTGCACGCGTTCGTCAATCTGCTCGCCGTCGCCGAGGAGAAGAGCAAGACCCCGTTCTACATCGCCGGCTGCGTCTTCGGTGCCTGGGCGATCACGCTGTTCATGATCGGCCGCACGAACGAGACGTTCCCCGCGACGCCCGCCGCCGCCCGCGCGCTGGGCGGGGTGTCGGTCCTCATCGCCCTCATCTGCGGCGGCCTCGCCGTCTACGTCGCGTAGCGTGCGATGAGCGACGACGACGGCGTTGCGATCTCGTACCGCGCGCTGAAGCCCGGCGCACCGGTCGTCGCCGCCGACGGCACGCCCGTCGGCACCGTGCGCGAGGTGCTCGACAACGAGCGCGAGCAGATCTTCGACGGCCTCGTCCTCGACACGCCGGCCGGCCGGCGCTTCGTCGACGCGCCCGAGGTGCAGCGCATCGCCGAGCTGCGCGTGACGCTGACCCTGGACGCGGCCGGCGTCGCGGCGTTGCCCGAAGCCGATCCCAAGGGCGGCGCGACGTTCGAGGCGAACGCCAACGCCAAGCGGTTCGGGCGCCTCTGGCGCCGCAGCTGAACCGGCGACCCGCCACGGCCGGCCGCGCATAGGATGCCCGCGACGGGCCACTGAGCGAGGAGACCGCACGAATGAGCACCGAGACGCAGGGATCGGGCGACGGCGCCAGCCTGACGATCACCGACAACCGCACCGGCCGAACGTACGAGCTGCCGATCACCGACGGCACGATTCGTGGCGTCGACCTGCGCCAGATCAAGATCGACGACGACGACTTCGGGCTGATGTCGTACGACCCGGCGTTCATGAACACCGCCTCGTGCCGCTCGTCGGTGACGTTCATCGACGGCGACAAGGGGATTCTCGAATACCGCGGCTACCCGATCGACCAGCTGGCCGAGCAGTCGACCTACCTCGAGGTCGCCTACCTGCTCGTCAAGGGCGAGCTGCCGACGCAGCCGCAGCTCGACGCCTGGACCGACGAGATCACGATTCACACGTTCGTGCACGAGAACATCAAGAGCTTCATGCAGGGCTTCCGCCACGACGCGCACCCGATGGGGATGCTGCTCAGCGCGGTCGGTGCGCTGTCGACGTTCTACCCCGACGCCAAGGACATCGACGACCCCGAGAGCCGCCACATCCAGACGATCCGGCTGATCGCCAAGATGCCGACGCTGGCCGCCTTCTCCTTCCGCCACATGCGCGGACAGCCCTACGTCTACCCCGACAACGACCTATCCTACGCCGGCAACTTCCTGGCGATGCTGTACAAGATGACGGAGCTGAAGTACCAGCCCGATCCGCGGCTGGAGCGGGCACTGGACATCCTCTTCATCCTCCACGCCGATCACGAGCAGAACTGCTCGACGAGCGCCGTGCGCAGCGTCGGATCCTCCGGCGTCGACCCGTACTCCGCCGTCGCCGCCGGCGTCGCCGCGCTCTACGGCCCGCTGCACGGCGGCGCCAACGAGGCCGTGCTGCGGATGCTGCGCCGGATCGGCTCGACCGACAACATTCCCGACTTCATGGCCGGCGTGAAGGCCGGCGACGAGCGGCTGATGGGCTTCGGCCATCGCGTCTACAAGAACCACGACCCGCGCGCGACGATCATCAAGCAGGCCTGCGACGACGTCTTCGAGGTGACCGGCCGCAACCCGCTGCTGCAGATCGCGACCGAGCTGGAGAAGATCGCACTCGAGGACGACTACTTCATCAGCCGCAAGCTGTACCCCAACGTCGACTTCTACTCGGGCCTGATCTACGAGGCGCTCGGGCTGCCGGTCGAGGTCTTTCCGGTGATGTTCGCGATCGGGCGGACGAGCGGCTGGATCGCGCAGTGGCTGGAGATGAGCGACGACAAGGACCAGAAGATCGCCCGCCCGCGCCAGATCTACACCGGCGGCCGCGAGCTCGACTACGTGCCGATGGCCCAGCGCTCGTCCTGATGTGACCGTTCCGTTGCGGCTGTGCGCAGGCTCACAGCCGGACGGTGCGATCGGCCTACCGTTGGTGTCGTGCTCACCCGGCTCACCAACGGTACGGCCGTCGCCCTGCGGCCGATCGCCCCGGAGGACAAGGCGCGGATGACCGCGGCGATGGAGCACGTCTCCGCCGAATCGCTGCGCGCGCGGTTCCTGACCTCGAAGCCGCGCCTGACCGCCGGTGACCTGCGATACCTGACCGAGGTCGATCATCAGGATCACTACGCGCTGGTCGCGGTGCTCGCTCACCGCCCGGACTCGATCATCGGCGTCGGCCGCTGGATCCGCGACCCGGCGGATCCCACGTCGGCCGAGGTCGCCGTGATGGTCGGCGACGTGTTCCACGGACAGGGACTCGGGACGCTGATCGGCCTGAGCCTCGCCGACGCCGCCGGTGAGCGTGGCGTCGAGCGCTTCACCGCGACGGTGCTCGGCGAGAACGTCGCCGCTCACCGGCTGCTCGAGCGCATCACCCACCACCTCCGGGTGCGCCATGACGGCGCGCTCGACGAGGTCGTGGGCGAGCTCGCGGCCTAGCCGAGCGGTGCATTAGCCTCGCCGCCGTGGCGACCTTCAAGGTCACGATCCGGCAGGAGGGCAAGACCGAGCAGTTCCAGCGCGACGCGCTGGCGCCGGCGCTCGATCTGCTCGAGTTCGAGGTGCGGGCACTGTCGGGGAGCTCGCGCCGCGAGGCCGCTTCAGGGATCGCGCGGCGCTACGAGCCGGGCGAGATCGTGGCCGTACGCGGCGAAGTGTCCGGGCGCGGTGTCCGCGCCGGGGTCGACGTGCGCGGCGATGGATCGAGCGAAGCGTTCACGGGGCGCGTACGACGTAGCCTGGTTCCCGCGCAGGACGGCGAGAGCGCGTACGACGCGCTGCGCCGCGTGCTCAGGGCCTGAGCGTCCAGGAGTCCGGGCCCTCGCCGGCCAGGCAGGCGGCGCCGCAGCGGCCGCCGAGCTCCACCGCCTGCTGGATCCCCCGGCCGGCGGCGAGTCCGAACGTCAACCCGGCCGCGAACGCGTCGCCGCAGCCATAGCTGTCGACCGCCGGCCCGGGCAGCGGCGCGGCATCCCAGCTTCCGCTCGTTCCGTCGGCTGCGGTCCAGCGTCCGCCGCGGGCACCGTCGGTCGCGACGACGAACGCGGGCGGGTCGAGAAGCGCCGACAGGTCGCCCTGCTCGCCGGGATCGTTGGTGCTCGAGACGATCGCATCGATCGGGACCTGGGCCGCCAGCGCGGTGTCGAGCGCTCGGCGGGTGAGGACGAGCGTGCGCGCTGCTCTGGCGGCGCGCAGCGCGGCGGCGTCACCGGCCGTGAAGAACACGGCATCGCAGCCGGCCAGCAGCGCCCACGGCAGCGGGTCGGCGCCGCGCGGAGCGATGCGCGGCCCGAGCACGGTGATCGCCCGCTCACCGTCGCGATCGACGTGAGTCCAACAACGGCGGGTCGGTGCGTCGTCGCGGCGCGTCGCGTGGACATCGAGGCGCTTGGCGGTCAGCTCGGCCGCCGCGGTGTCGCCGAGGGCGTCGTCGCCGAGCGCGGTCAGGAACGTCGCGCCGCCGGCGAGCTTGAGCAGGCCCAGTGCGGCGCCCGCCCCTCCGCCCGCCGCGAGTGCATAGGTGCGATCCGCGTGGACGATCTCCCCCGCCCGCGGGACGTGCGGGACCGTCGCGAACTCGACCCACTCGACGTGCCCGACGACGGCGACGCGCGTCACAGCACCAGGGCCGCTCCGTTGTCGCGCAGCCAGCGGCGCGGCTTGCGATAGGCGGGCGCGTGACGCTCGACGAGGTCCCAGAACGCGCGCGAGTGGTCGAACACGACCAGGTGGCACGTCTCATGCCAGACGACGTAGTCGAGCACCGGCTCGGGACCCAGCAGCAGGCGCCAGTTGAAGGCCAGCGCACCCGCGGGCGAACAGCTGCCCCAGCGCGTGCGCTGGTCGCGGATCGTCAGCGCGGAGTGCTGCACGCCGAGCGCGGCGCAGGCATGCTCCAGCCGCGGCTCGATCTCGGCGCGCGCGGCACGGCGATACCAGCGCTCGACGGCGGCGCGGCCGGGCGATCCCGCGGGAGCGAGCAGCACGTCTGCGCGGCGATGGGCCCGCGTGCGCCCGGGCTGCTCACGCAGCTGGAGCGAGGTCCCGAGGTACGGCACGGTGCCCGCGGGCCGGTCGATCGCGCGACGCGCCACGGCGACGTCGGCCAGGCGCCGGTCGATCCACGGGCGCAGCTCGCGCACGGCGCGCTCGGCCTCGCGTTCGCGGGCGCGCCGCGGGAGGACCACCTCGACCGACCCGTCGGGCTCGACCCGCACCCGCACGCGCCGCGCCCGATCCGAGCGCCGTACGGCGTAGGCGAGGTCGTCCGCGGCCATCGCGCGACAGGCTACGCCTGGGACCGGCGCGTGCGCGCCTCCCAGCGCGTCGCCCAGGATTCGAGCGGCCCGTAGATCGCCAGCAGCTCGCGGCCCTCAGGTGTCAGCGCGTAGCCGTCGGGACCGGCGTCGACCGCTCCCGCGTCACGGAGCTCGGCGAGCCGCTGGCTGAGAACCGACGATGACACGCCGCCGCAGGACGCCTGCAGCCCGCGGAACGTCTGCGGGCGCTCGCGAAGTTCCCAGACCAGGCGCAGCGCCCAGCGACGGCCGAGCAGATCCAGCAGTGCCATGACCGGCCGGCCGGTCACCGAGCCGCGGACGGGGCTGCCTGGCGCAGGTGTCGGTTTGGGCTTGGCGGGCATCGCAGACTGTTTGCGCTTCGAAAGTCGAAGCGCTACGCTCCGCGCTTCGATTTACGAAGCAAGGAGTGTAGACGACGTGCCCGACCCGACCCCCCGCATCGCCCCGCTCGAGCCGCCGTACGAGCCGGACACGGCCGCGATGCTGGAGCGCTGGATGCCGCCCGGCAGCGGCATCGAGCCGCTGGCGCTGTTCCGCACACTCGCCGTCCACCCCGATCTCGCCGCGCGCATGCGCCCGCTCGGTGCCGGGATCCTCGGGCACGGCCGCGTCGCGCCGCGGCTGCGTGAGGTGATGATCCACCGCACCTGTGCGCTGTGCGGCGCCGAATACGAGTGGGGCGTCCACGCCGTCGCCTTCGGCGGACCGCTCGGGTTCAGCGACGAGCAGCTTGCCTCGACGGTCAGCGGCGAGCTGACGCCCGGGCTCTGGACCGACGAGGAGGAGCTCGTCTTCCGGCTCGCCGGCGAGCTGCACGAGACGAGCACCGTCAGTGACGAGCTGTTCGGCCGGCTCGGCGAGCACGTCGCCGACGACGAACTGCTCGAGCTCGTCGTGACGGCAGGCTGGTACCACACGATCGCCTACGCGATCGGGCTCGCGCGGGTCACGCCCGAGCCATGGGCGCGGCGTTTCTAGCTACAGCACGCGCAGGGTTGCCAGCGACGTGTCTCGGGCGACGATCGAGCCGCCCTGGTCGCGGGCACTGATCAGGTACTCGACCGCGTCGGCGCTGACGCGGAAGCCTTCAAGGATCAGCGGGACGCCGGGCGGGTAGACCTCGACCGACTCGGCCGCGACGCCACCGATCGCCTCGCGCAGCGGCACCTCGCGACCGATCGACTTGGAGTAGCGCCGCGCGGCGTAGGGGTGCATCAGCGGCCGGTCGTCGATCGCGCGGAACGGGTTTGCCGGCAGGTCGCGCCGCTCGTCGGCGGGCCGGACCTGCTCGCCCAGGACGTCGCGCATCGCCGCCAGCGTGTCCGCCACAGCCGACGCGCCGAGCTGGAACGTGGTGATCAGCGTGATCGTGTTGACGCCGGCCTTCTCGATCACGATGCCGCGCCCGACGAGCGCGTCGGCGACTTCGTACCCGGACAGCTTGTAGCGCGCCAGGCCGAGCGTCGTCTTGATCAGGTCGACGCCGGCGGCGTGGTCGGCGACCTCGTCGAGCCACGCCGGATCGTCCATGAACTCGAGGTCGGGGAGCCGCTCGCGGAGCCCGGCCTTCAGCTCCCGCGTGCGGTCGATCGCCGCGCCGAGTGCTTCGGCACCACTCGCGGCGAGCGTTCGCACCGCGGCGTCGGCGCTGGCCAGCAGGTGGTAGCTCGGCGAGGTCGTCACGTATTCGCGGTAGGCCTCCTCCATCAGCTCGGAATCGACGCGCGACTCGCGCCAGTGGATCAGGCCCGTCTGCTGCAGACCGCCGGCGAGTTTGTGCGTCGACTGCACGGCGACGTCGGCGCCGGCCGACATCGCGCTGAGCGGCAGGTCGGGATGGAAGCGCAGGTGCCCGCCCCAGGCCTCGTCGACGATCACCATCGCGTGCTCGCTGGCCTCGTGAACGGCCGCCGCGATCGCCCGCGTGTTCGCGGCCAGACCCTCGTAGGTCGGGCTCGTATAGAGGACGGCGACCGCCTCGGGGTAGCGTTTGAGGCCGTCGAGGATCTCGTCGACGCTCGGCGGCAGCAGCGCCTCGAACCGCGGCTCGTACGGGGTCGGCAGGAAGCGGAAATCGATGCCGAACGCCTTCAGGCCGTTGGTGACCGAGTGGTGGATGTTGCGCGCGACGAGGACCAGCGCGTCCTGACGCTCCAGCGCCAGCATCCGCAGCACGATCCAGTTGGACCCGCTGGTGCCGTGGACCGAGAACATCGTGCGGTCGGCACCCTGGGCCTGCGCGGCGAACGTCTCGGCCTCGGCGAAGATGCCGGTGTGATCGACGAGCGTGCCGAAGAACCCGGCCGAGATCGACACGTCCGAGGCGTAGAAGTCCTCGACGCGCTCCTGCCCTTCGAGGATCGAGGGCGTACACCAACGGTGATACCGGCGCACGTCCTGGTTGAGGACGCGGACGATCGGCGATGGGCTGGGCTCGGGCGGCACGCGTGCGATCATCCCGCACCGTGGCCCGGTCCGTTGTCCCCCTTCCGCCGGAAGTCCGCTCGCCGTTCATCGTCTACGTCAACGGCGTGCGACAGGCACCCGGAGACGACTTCCAGGTGCAGGGCGGGGCGCTCGTCTTCGACCGCTACCTGAAGAAGGACAAGGTCAGCGGCAAGCGCTGGCTGCTCGGCGCCTGGGGCGTCGGCACCTACCGCCAGGACGACTCGATCGACGTCAGCTGGACGAAGTCCGACGGTCAGCCGGCGGTGGCAGAGCGGCTGGAGATCGCGGAGGCGGTGGAGTAGGGGTCAGCGGCCCCCGCCGGCGAATCGGGTGCAGTTAGGTGCGCCATGTCTGACGAACTGCACCCGGTTTTGGCTGGCGCGCTACGCGGTCGCCGTGACCCACGGCCGCGACAGCTTCAGCGCGCTGAGGATCGCGCGGGTCGCGGGTGAGCGGTTGAGCGTGATGAAGTGGATGCCGGGTGCGCCGGCGGCGAGCAGCTCGGAGCACTGCAGCGTGGCGTAGGCGACACCGAACTCGGCGACCGCCTCGTCGTCGCCGCGGCGCGCCTCGAGCTCGCGCTCGAGGCCCTCGGGCAAGGCCGCGGCGGACAGCTCCGTCATCCGCTTGATCCCGTCGAGGCTGAGGATCGGCATCACGCCAGGGATGATCGGGACGTCGATGCCGATCGCCCGGGCGCGCTCGACGAACTCGAAGTAGAAGCGGTTGTCGAAGAACATCTGCGTGATCAGGAACTGTGCGCCGGCGTCGACCTTGTCCTTGAGGAAGCGCAGGTCGTCCTCGGCTGAGGTCGCATGGATATGCGTCTCGGGGAAGGCGGCGCCGCCGATCGCGAACTCGTACTCGTCGCGGATGATGCTGACGAGTTCGTGCGAGAACTCCAGGCCGCCGTCGGTCTTGGTCCAGCGGTCCTCACCCTGCGGCGGATCGCCGCGGAGCGCGAGCACGTTGTCGATGCCGGCGTCGCGCATCTGGTCGAGCGTCGCGCGCAGTTCGTCGACGGTCGCGTTGACGCAGGTCAGGTGCGCCATCGCCTCCAGCCCGTAGTCCTCCCGGATCCGCGACACGATGTCGATCGTCTTGCCACGCGTCGAGCCGCCGGCGCCGTAGGTGACCGAGACGTAGGCCGGGCTCAGCGGACCGAGCGCGCGGAGCGACTGCTCGAGGTTCGCCTCCCCTGCCGGCGTCTTGGGCGGAAAGAACTCGAACGAGAACAGCGGTTCGTCGGCCTCGGCGAGGATCTGGTCGATGCGCACGGGGGAAATCCTAGGACGCCAGCTGCCAGCGCTCCGCCTGCTCCTCGTCGCCTGCAAGCCGCTCCGCGCGGCCCGTGACCTCCAGGTGCTGGAGGTAACAGAGCGTCTCCGACAGCCACCAGTTGGCGTTCGCCGCCGTGATCGCTTCGCCGTAGACGTGCGGGACGGCGTCGTAGGCGGTGATCTGCGGGTGCTCGCGCAGGACGCGCATGCAGGCCTCGAGCCGCTCGGCGACGAGCAGCCGGTTGGCGGTGATGTGGCCGCTGATGTCGGTGAACGTGCGGCCGTGGCCCGACAGCGCCAAGCGTGCGTCGAGGTCCTCGACGGCCTCCAGCGAGCGCAGGAACTCACCCACCGGATCGGGCGTCCAGCCGTAGTCGTAGTACAGCGACACCCGCCCCAGCAGGTGGTCGCCGGAGATCAGCATGCGCTTCTCGGGCTGGTACAGACAGACGTGCGAGGGCGCGTGGCAGGTCATCGAGACGCCCGGGAGCAGGTCGCGGTCGGGCTCGACGATGCGCGAGATGCCGAAGCCCTGGCCGCGCCGCGCTTCGGCATACGCGCGCAGCGGCTCGGCCGGAACTCCGCTTTGCCGCGCGACCTCCAGGCGCCGCGCGAGCGCCTGATCGGGGTCCTG
>JBBRFO010000078.1:0-14151 GCA_038224135.1 Solirubrobacterales bacterium | reverse complement strand
TGGCCGAGGCGCTCGACGGCGACTACCAGGCGTACAAGTCGCGCGACGGCGCGTTCGTGCGCGAGCACTTCTTCGGGAAGTACCCGGAGCTGCTCGAGCGCGTCGCCCATATGAGCGACGACGAGATCTGGGCGCTCAACCGTGGCGGCCACGATCCGCAGAAGGTGTTCGCGGCCTACGCGGAGGCGGTGCGCACGACGGGCAAGCCGACGGTGATCCTCGCCAAGACGATCAAGGGCTACGGGATGGGCGAGGCCGGCGAGGGCCAGAACATCACCCATCAGCAGAAGAAGATGACCGACCCGGCGCTGTTCGCCTTTCGCGACCGGTTCGACCTGCCGATGACCGACGAGCAGGTGCACGACGTCGAGTACTTCCGCCCGCCTGACGACAGCCCCGAGATGCAGCTGCTGCGTGGCGGCCGCAAGGCACTCGGGGGGTCGCTTCCGGCACGCCGCACGTCCGCCGACCCGCTGCCCGTGCCGCCGCTGAGCGCCTTCCAGGGCCAGCTCGACGGGTCCGGCGATCGCGAGATCTCGACCACGATGGCGTTCGTCCGGATCCTCGCCGCGCTGCTGCGCGACAAGGAGCTCGGGCCGCGCGTCGTGCCGATCGTCCCGGACGAGTCGCGGACGTTCGGGATGGAGGGGATGTTCCGCCAGCTGGGGATCTTCAGCCAGGTCGGGCAGCTCTACCAGCCCGAAGACGCCGAGCAGCTGATGTTCTACCGCGAGGACACGGCCGGGCAGATCCTCCAGGAGGGGATCAACGAGCCGGGTGCGTTCTCCTCCTGGATCGCCGCGGCGACCGCCTACTCCAACCACGGGATCCAGATGATCCCGTTCTACATCTACTACTCGATGTTCGGGTTCCAGCGGGTCGGCGACCTCGCCTGGGCCGCGGGCGATTCGCGGGCGCGCGGGTTCCTGCTCGGCGGCACCGCCGGCCGCACCACGCTCAACGGCGAGGGACTCCAGCACGAGGACGGTCACAGTCACCTGCAGGCGGCGCTGATCCCCAACTGCGTCGCCTACGACCCGACCTATGCGTACGAGGTCGCGGTGATCATCCGCGACGGGCTGCGGCGGATGGTCGCCGAGCAGGAGGACGTCTTCTTCTACCTGACGCTGATGAACGAGAACTACCAGCATCCGGCGCTCCCGGATGGCGTGGAGGACGGGATCCTGCGCGGCCTGTACCTGCTGCGGCCCGCCGGCGAGGCGCTGCCCGCGCGGGTCCAGCTGATGGGTTCGGGGACGATCCTGCGCGAGGTCGAGGCCGGCGCCGAGCTCCTGGCCACCGACTTCGGCATCGGCGCCGACGTCTGGAGCGCGACGTCGTTCACCGAGCTGCGCCGCGACGGAATGGCGGTCGAGCGCTGGAATCGCCTGCATCCCGGCGAGAACCAGCGCGTCCCGTACGTCACCGCCGCGCTCGATGGCCGCCACGGCCCGGTCATCGCCGCGACCGACTACATCCGTGCGTTCCCCGATCAGATCCGGCCCTATCTGCCGGACCGGGGGTTCACGGCGCTGGGCACCGACGGCTTCGGTCGCAGCGACCGCCGGGCGGCGCTGCGCAGCTTCTTCGAGGTCGACCGTCACCACGTCGTGCTCGCCGCGCTGCGCGCGCTCGGCGAGGATCGCGCCGCGGTCGAGGCGATCGACCGTTACGGCCTCGACACGGAGGTGGACGCGCCATGGCAGCGGTGACCGTCCCGGACATCGGTGACTTCACCGATGTCCCCGTGATCGAGGTGCTCGTCGCCGTCGGCGACTCGGTCGTCAAGGATCAGCCGCTGATCACGCTGGAGTCCGACAAGGCGACGATGGAGATCCCGGCGCCGTCGGACGGCGTCGTCACCGAGCTCCTGGTGAAGCTGGGCGACAACGTGTCGGAAGGGACGACGATCCTGACGCTGGAGGTGGGGGACGGGGGCGGTGCGCCGGCCGCGCCGGCCGCCGAGGCGCCCGCGCCCGACGTCGCGCCGAAGGTCGCGGTCGAGCCGCAGGCCGCGCCTCCCGTGGCGCCGGCAGAGCCCGCGCCCGGCCCCGGTGGCGGCGTCCACGCCAGCCCCTCGGTGCGCCGCCTGGCACGCGAGCGCGGGATCGACCTGGCCACCGTGACCGGCACCGGACGCAACGGGCGGATCGTCCCGGCCGACCTCGACCGCCCCGCTGCCGGGCCCGCCGCGGCGCCCGGTGCCGGCCCGCCCGCGCTGGCGGGCCTGGCCCCGTGGCCGACCGTCGACTTCGCCAAGTACGGCGAGATCGAGCGTGTCCCGCGCTCGCGGATCAACAAGATCGCGGCGCCCAACCTGGCCCGTAACTGGGTCGTCATCCCGCACGTCACGCATCACGAGGACGCGGACATCACCGAGCTTGAGGCGTTTCGCAAGCAGGTCAACGCCGACAATCCGGACGCCAAGGTGACGATGGTCGCCCTGCTGCTCAAGGCGTGCGTGTCGGCGCTGAAGGCGTTCCCGGACTTCAACGCCTCGCTCGACGGTGACGACCTCGTGCGCAAGCACTACTACCACCTGGGGTTTGCGGCCGACACGCCGTTCGGGCTCGTCGTCCCGGTGATCCGCGACGTCGATCAGAAGGGCCTGCTGCAACTCGCGGTCGAGCTGCGCGAGCTGTCCGGCAAGGCTCGCGACGGGAAGCTCATGCCGGCGCAGATGGCCGGCGGCACGTTCACGATCTCCTCGCTCGGCGGCATCGGCGGGACCGGCTTCACGCCGATCGTCAACGCCCCGGAGGTCGCGATCCTCGGCGTCACGCGGTCGGCGATCCGCCCGGTCTGGGACGGCGCCGCGTTCATCCCGCGGCTGATCGTCCCGCTGTCGCTGTCCTACGACCACCGCGTGATCGACGGCGCGGCGGCGGCACGCTTCATGGTCCACCTCGCCGGCGTGCTCGGCGACATGCGACGACTGCTCCTGTAGATGACCGACGTTCTCGTTCCTGACATCGGCGACTTCACGGACGTGCCCGTGATCGAGCTGCTCGTCGCCGTCGGCGACACGGTCACGGCCGAGCAACCGCTGATCACGCTGGAGTCCGACAAGGCGACGATGGAGATCCCGGCGCCGCGGGCCGGCACGATCAGCGAGCTGCTTGTCACCGTCGGCGATCGCGTCTCGCAGGGCACGCCGATTGCCCGTATCGACGGCGCGGGCGTCGCACCGGCCGCCGAGCAGCCGACCGCACCGGCGGAGCCCGAGCCAGATGCTGCCGACGCGCCGTCCTCGCCGCCGGTCGCTGTCACGGCTGAGCCGGAGCCCGACGACGACCGCGTCCCGCTCGTCGTCCTCGGCGGCGGCCCCGGTGGCTACACGGCTGCGTTTCGCGCCGCCGACCTCGGCCTGCGGACGATGCTGATCGAGCGCCACGAGCGCCTCGGCGGGGTCTGCCTGAATGTCGGCTGCATCCCGTCCAAGTCACTGCTGCACATCGCCCGCGTGATCACCGAGGCGCGGGACTCGGCCGCGCACGGCGTCACCTTCGCGGCGCCGCAGATCGACCTCGACGAGCTGCGCAGCTGGAAGGACTCGGTCGTCGGCAAGCTGACCGGCGGACTCGTCGGGCTGGCCAAGCAGCGCCAGGTCGAAGTCGTCCGCGGCGAGGCCGCGTTCACCGGGCCGAACACGCTCGCGGTCGACGGGCGCGAGATCGCGTTCCAGCAGTGCATCGTCGCGGTCGGATCACAGCCGGTCCGGTTGCCGTTCCTGCCCGACGATCCACGCGTCGTCGACTCGACCGGCGCGCTCGATCTGGCCGACATCCCCGAGCGCCTGCTGGTGATCGGCGGCGGCATCATCGGCCTCGAGATGGCGACGGTCTATGAGGCGCTCGGATCGCGCGTCACCGTCGCCGAACTACAGGACCAGTTGATTCCCGGCGCCGATCCCGACATCGTCAAGCCACTCCTGCAGCGCGTCAAGCAGCGCTACGAGGCGATCCACCTGGGTGTCACCGTCACCGGCGTCGAGGCGGGCAAGAAGGGGCTGAAGGTCACGTTCGACGGCGGCCCCGAGCCGGCGACGTTCGATCGGATCCTCGTGGCCGTCGGCCGCCGACCCAACGGCGCGAGCATCGCCGCCGAACGCGCCGGCATCGCCGTCGACGCCCGAGGCTTCATCGCCGCCGACGCGCGGCTGCGCACGAACGTGCCGCACATCTCGGCGATCGGTGACGTCATCGGCGAGCCGATGCTGGCGCACAAGGCGATGCACGAGGCCAAGGTCGCAGCCGAGGTGATCGCCGGACACGACGTCGTGTTCGACGCGCGCACGATCCCATCGGTCGCGTACACCGATCCGGAGGTCGCCTGGATGGGCCTGACCGAGACGCAGGCCAAGGCCGATGGCGTCGACGTCGTGACGGCGTCGTTCCCGTGGGCGGCGTCCGGCCGCGCCTTGAGCGTCGGGCGTCCCGGCGGCGTGACGAAGCTCATCACCGAGCCGGGAACGGACCGGATCCTGGGCGCCGGCATCACCGGCGTCAATGCCGGCGAGCTGATCGCCGAGCTGGTCCATGCGCTCGAGCTGGGCGCCAACGCCGAGGACGTGGCACTGACCGTCCATCCGCACCCGACGCTGTCCGAGACGGTCGGGCTCTCGGCCGAGGCGCTGCTCGGCACGATCACCGACATCTACCTCCCGCGCCGCGCTCGGCGCTGAGCGCTCAGTCCGCGGCCGCAGGCGCAGCGTCGCGTCGGCGGTGATGCAGCGCGCCGAACGCCAGGCCGGCGAGCAGCCCCCAGAACGGCGCGCCGATGCCCCAGATCGTGACAGCGGACGCGCTGACGACGAAGGTGATCGTCGCCGACTCGCGTCGCGCCTCATCGGCGAGCGCGGTGCGGATCGCGCCCGCCAGCGACGCCAGCAGCGCCAGACCCGCGACCGACTCGATCACGACCGGCGGCGCCGTCGCGACGAGCGCCGTCGCGAGGCCGGCGCCGAGTCCCTGGAAGATGCACGTCACACCCCAGCCGATCGAGGCGATCCACCGGCGCGACGGGTCTGGATCGGCGTCGGGGCCGGCCGTCAGCGCCGCCGAGATCGCCGCGAGGTTGACCGCGTGGGCACCGAACGGCGCACCGGCGATCGTCGTTGCCCCGGTGCTGACGAGCAGCGGCCCGAGCCGCGGGCGGTAGCCGAAACCGGCCAGGACGCTCATCCCGGTGATGTTCTGCGACGCCATCGTGACGATGAACAGCGGCAGACCGAGCCCGACGAGCGTGCCGAGATCGAACGCCGGAGTCGTGAACGTCAGGTGCGGCAGCGCCGACCCGCCGATCGTCGGCGCGTCGTCGATCACGATCGCGATCGCCGTCGCCAGCAGCGCTCCCGGCGCGGCCCAGCGCCGCGCGACGCGCGTGAGCAGCGCCCAGACGAGGATCGGCGGCCCGGCGAGCCATGGGTACCCGGCCAGAGCGTGCACCGGCGTCAGGCACACGGGCAGCAGGACCCCGGCCAGCATCGCGCTGGCGATCGCCGCCGGGATCGCCTCGATCGCCCGCTCCAGCGGGCGCCAGAGTCCGGCGATCACGATCAGCACCCCGGCCAGCAGGAAGGCCCCGATCGCGGCCGGATAGCCTCCGGAGACCGCGCCGCCGGCGATCAGCAGGGCTGCGCCGGGCGTCGACCAGGCCGACGTGATCGGCATCCGGTGGTGCAGACTCAGCGCGATCGACAGCAGGCCCATCGAGACCGTCAGGACAAGCAGGCCCGACGAAGCCTGGGACTCGCTGGCACCGACCGCGCGCAGGCCGGCCAGGACGAGCGCGAACGTGCCGGCGAACCCGATCAGTGCCGCGACGAATCCCGCGAGCAACGGCTGAGCGATGCCGGGGCGACCGGCCGGGGCGCCCGCGGCGAGCGAGTCGTCCGCCATCGCGGCGATCGTATCCACGTCCTGGGCGGCAGACCTGTGTGATGAAGTTGCCGCTGCGTCGTAGTACCCGCGTGCACCACACGCTCACCGTGCCGTTTCCAGCGAGATCCGCTCCGGGCCATCTGGACTTCGACGCGCTCTACCGCGCGAGCCGCGACGACGTGTTCGCCTATGTGGCGACGCTGCTGCGTGATCGCTCGGCGGCCGAGGACGTCACCGCGTTGGCCTTCGAGCGCGCGCTGCGCCGTCAGCGCAGCTACCGGCCCGCACGCGGCAGCGAGCGCGCCTGGTTGTTCGGCATCGCCCGCAACGCCGCGCTCGATGAGCTGCGCCGCCGGAGCCGCACGGCCACGCTGCTCGCCGATCCGCAGGATCCGCGGCCGGCGCCGGACGAGGCCGATCTGCCGATCGACCGCGCGACCGTGCGCGCCGCGCTGGCGACGCTCGAGCCGCGCGACCGCGAGGTGATCGCGCTGAAGTTCCATGCCGGCCTGTCGAACGACGAGCTCGCCCGCGTGCTCGGCGTCAGCACCTCCAACGCCGGCACCACACTCCACCGCGCCATGCAACGACTGAGGAAGGCCTGTCATGCGACGTCCTAGCTCGACCCTGCCCGCGGACGTGGCCCGCGACCTTGACGCGCTCGACGCGGCCCTTTCCGGCGAGCCGGTCGCGGCCGACCAGACCGACCTCGCAGCGCTGGCGCTGGCGCTGCGCGACGACCGGCCGGTGCCGGGTGTCGCGTTCGCGGCCGCGCTCGACGATCGCGCGGCGGCCGGGTTTCCGCCAGTCGCCGGCGGCCGTCGGCGCCGCCCGGGAGCGTCGCGGTGGACGTGGGCGGGGCTCGGCGTCGTCGCCTCTGGAGCGGCAGCCGCCGTGCTCGTCGTCAGCCTCGCCGGTGGCGGCGATCACACCTCCGTCTCGCCCGCCGGCAGTGTCGCCAACCGGCCGTCGATCGAGACCTCGGGCGCCCAGCTCGAGGCCGCCGGCGTGGCTCCGACCGTCACGCGAGCGACGAAGCGCGCACCCGCGACGCCCGTCAGGCCCGCGGCACCGGCAACCGCGGACCTCGCGGCGCCGAGCACGACCCCGCCAAGGCCGGTGGCCCCTGCGGGAGCCTCGACTGGTGCGCCGGCCCGGAGTGTCGAGCAGGGCGCCAGCCTGCGCCTGGCGACGAGTCCCAGCAGCCTGGACGACGTCGCGTCCGGAGTTGTACGCGTCACCGACGCCGCCGGCGGGTACGTCATGAGTTCGAACATCGACGCACGCTCGGGGACCGGCGGCGGGGCGGCGTTCGACCTGCGGATTCCCGCGACGCGCCTGCAGACCGCGCTGGCGCAGCTGTCGCGCCTGGCGCATGTCCGCTCGCGCACGCAGAGCAGCATTGACGTGACGGGTCAGGTCGGAAGTGCTGCCGGTCGCGTCGCATCGCTGCGCGGCGCGCGCCGCAAGCTTGTGCGGGAGCTCGCTGCGGCAGCATCGGTCGAGGACGCGCAGGCGATCCGCGAGCATTTGCAGTCGGTCGATCAGCGCCTGGCGCAGGCGAAAGCCACCCGCGACGATCTGCGCCGTCGGGTCCGCTACAGCGCGGTGGCGGTCGAAGTGGCCACCGAGCGTGCGCGCAAGGGCGCCGTCGCCGGCGGCGGGTCGTGGACGCCGCGCGACGCGCTGCACGACGCGGGCCGCATCCTTGGCGTCGTCCTCGGCGGGCTGCTCGTCCTGGCCGCGGCAGTGCTGCCCCTGGCGCTGCTCGCGGGGGTGGCATGGCCGCTGGTCCGTGGTGCGCGCCGTCGCCGCCGCGAGCACGCCCTCGACGGGACGTGACCGTCTCGGTGGCTACACCGAGATCTCGGCCGACACGCCGCGGTGGCGGGCGTACATCTCGTTGACCCAGGCGCCGCCGGGCCGGGCCTCGAGTTCGGCCCGCAGATCGAGAGCCGGCTGCGGCGTCGTGGCGGGGATGTATGGCCGCTCGGCGGGCGCGAGCAGCGGCGTGAACAGCGCTGCAGCCGTGAGGTCCGCGACGCTGAACCGGTCCCCGGCCAGGTAGCCACTCGGCTCGAGCTCAGCCTCGAGCCGGTCCATCGCGCGGCGGATCGCTGTCAGCGACGCCGCTGCCGCATCCGCGTTCACCGAGTAGTCGAGCTTCACCGCCGGACGTGCGAGCGGGACAAGGGTGCGCATCACCTGCCGCCGCCTGGAGCTCGCGCCTGTCATCAGCGCGTCGACGGTCGCGTCGCGATCGCTGATCATGTGAAACCACCCGAACCGGCGCACGTGCGGCCCGAGCTGCTCGTCGAACGTGTCCTCGAGGCTCAGGGCGCGCGCACGCCGGTCCGGATCGTCGGGGTACAGCGACGGCTCGGGCTGGTAGGCCTCGAGCGCGGCGATGATCGCCGTCGAGTCGCCGATCCGGCGGCCGTCCAGCTCGATGATCGGCAATCGCCGGCCGGCGCCACGGGTCAGGAACAGTGCTGCCGCGCCGTGCGCTCCGGGCAGCGGCGTGCGCCGCTCGTGCGGGATGCCCTTGTAGTCGAGCGCCCAGCGCGCCTTCTCGTTGTAGTGCGAGAGCTCGATGTGCCAGAGGATCGTCGCCACGGTGGTCGCGAGCCTACCCCGGCGGCGCCGGCGGCGAACGCCGTCAGTAGCCGAGCGTGAAGTAGCTGATCTTGTGGCAGCCGTGCAGGGTGTAGCGCTGACGACTCGCGCGGCTCAGGAACAGCGTCGTCGCATCCGAGCACGTGATGCTCCCGTGCCCGAAGTGCGCGTGGATCACGTCGGCCCCGCCGCCGGCGACGATCGTGTTCCAGCCGTGCCCGGCGTAGATGAAGTCGTTTCCAGGCCCGCCGGTGAGGCGGTCGACCTGGGTCTCGGGCTGGCCGCCCGGCTTGAAGTCGCCCCAGATCACATCGCCCCAGGGCCCGGCGTGAATCGTGTCGTCACCGTGGCCGCCGAGCAGTTCGTTGTGGCGCGCTGCGCTGGCGACGACGGCGTGCGGGCGACAGCGCGAGCGACGCGAACAGCGGTGCGAGACCCGTACGCACGAGGTGTCGTGGTGCAGTCCGTCGCAGCGGTACTGCGCATCGGTTCCCGCGAACGGATCGTGACCGGGTCGTGCGTCGAGCGGCCGGTTCTGGTCGAGCTTGTTCATCAGCAGCATGCCGTTGATCTCCGGCCAGCCGGCGTGGCTCGTGTTGGCGGTCGCGGCGACCGCCGGCACGATCGCCAGGAGCGCGGCGCAGAGCAGCACCGACGTGAGAGAGCGGAGTCTTGGCATGGGACTCGGGGGAGTCTCGGTCAGGAACCGACGAGTCGACGCGAACATGGACGGATGTTTGAGGTCCGCCGCGCCAGGGTATTCCCTGTGACCGTCGTCACGCACGAGCGTGACGTTTCTGCACGCTCGCGCGGCGCCCGATCAAACACACGGAATCCGATCGGGATTCAGTACTATCGGCCACATGGAGCCCACCGCCACCGAGCTGCGCAGCGGCCGCGCCGGGTCGCTGAACAACCCCGAGGTCCTCGCGAACGTGCCGGGGCACGTGATCCCGATCCTCGAGCACGAGTTCGACGACTTCGACACCGAGGCCGGGAAGTACCTCGCAGGGGACACGCCTGAGGACCAGTTCATCGGCTTTCGGCTCAAGCAGGGCGTCTACGGCCAGCGCCAGGCCGACGTCCAGATGGTGCGCGTCAAGCTTCCATTCGGCGGCATCACGCCCGACCAGATGGACATGTTCGCCGAGGTCGTCGAGGAGTTCGCGCCGCTGAACAAGGGTCACATCACGACGCGGCAGAACGTGCAGATCCATCACGTGCCGCTGGCGCAGATGGCCAAGCTGATCCGCCGGATCGCGGCGTCGGGCCTGTCCTCGCGTGAGGGCTGCGGCAACACGGTGCGCAACGTCACCGCCGATCCGTGGGCCGGCATCTGCGCCGACGAGGTCTTCGACCCGACGCCCTACGTCGGCGCCTACGTCCGCTACTTCGTACGCCACCCGACGACGCAACTGATGCCGCGCAAGGTCAAGACGGCGTTCGACGGCACCGATCACGACCGCGCGATCACCGGCATCCACGACATCGCCTTCATCTCGCGCGAGCGCGACGGCGTCCGCGGGTTCGAGGTGCGCGTCGGCGGCGGCACCTCGATCATGCCGCGCGTCGCGCCGACGCTCTACGAGTTCGTCCGCGCCGACGACGGTGAGTTCCTCGAGGTCGCCGAGGCCGTCTTCCGGATCTTCGACGCCCAGGACTGGCTGCGCGTCAACCGCGCCCGGGCGCGAATCAAGGTGCTCGTCGACAAGGTCGGCATCGACGAGGTCCGCCGGATGGTCGACGAGGAGCGCAGCGGTGAGTGGGTCGCCCAGCGCGACTTCACGCTGCAGCCGTTCACGCACGAGGAGGCGGACGGCGCGCCGCCGGTCCCGGACACGTTCGGCACGCCCGGCGAGGACCGGGCCGGCTTCGAGCGGTTCTGCGAGGCCAATGTCGTCGCGCAGATCCAGCCCGGGTTCTCGGCCGTCACGGTCAAGATCACGCGCGGCGACCTGACGCCAGAGCAGTTCCGCGGTCTCGGCCAGATCATGCGCGAGTTCACCGGCGGCTACGCCCGCACGACCGTGCAGCAGAACCTCGTCCTGCGCTGGGTGCGCGATGAGGCGCTGTACGACGTCTGGCAGCGGCTGCTGGCGCTGGGCCTGGGCGAGGGCGGCGCTGATGAGATCACCGACGTCGTCAGCTGCCCCGGCACCGACAGCTGCAAGCTCGGCATCACCGCGTCGATGGGCCTCAACATGGCGGTCCAGGAACGCGTCGAGGCGCTGGCGATCCGCGATCCCGACGCGCGCCGGATTCACATCAAGATGAGCGGCTGCCCCAACGGCTGCAGCCAGCACCACATCGCCAACATCGGCTTCTACGGCGCGTCGATCAAGGTCGGCGAGCACACGATCCCGGCCTATGTCGCCCACCTCGGCGGCAACTACGAGGGTGGCGAGGTGCGAATGGGAACGCGGCTGAAGGTTCGCCTGCCCGCCAAGCGCGTGCCCGAGGCCGTCGAGCGCTGGATCGGCTTCTACCTCGAGCAGCGCCGGGACGGCGAGGACTTCAACGCGTTCGTCGCCCGCGTCGGCGAGCTCGCGTTCGAGGACCTCGCGCGCGAGCTGTCGCTGCCGGTCGAGTTCGGCATCGAGTCGATGAACATGTTCATCGACTGGAACCGCAACGTGCCGTTCGAGGTCATCCGCGGCGAGGGCGAGTGCGCCGTCTGACGTGCGCCGGCCGGGTCAGCTGCGCCGACCGCACTGCTTGAAGCCGTAAGCCACTGCCTCGCGTCGCTCACCGGCGCTGATCGACACCAGACGGTCGTTCAGCGGCTTGAACGCGGCAGCGTCGTTGGCGTTTGTCGCATTCGTGAGCTTGTCGAGCAGCTGCTGCTGCTGGATCATCGCGTCGGTCAGCCGCTTGATCCGGGCCTCGTCGCCGGCTGGGACGTCGATCGCCTTGAACTGCTTGATCGCCGCCTGCGCGCCGTCTCGCGCGATGCCGAGCGGCGCCGCGTAGGGCTTCAGGCTGAGGTCGGCGATCACCTGCGCGCGGCGCTGGGTCAGCTGGCGGCGCAGCTGCCGCGCGAGCGTGTTGTAGGCGGCGCAGACCGCGTCGCCCTTGGCCACGTAGGCCGCCCGCTCGGCCGCCGTGGCCGGCTTGTGGGGCCCGGAATCGCTGCCACAGGCAGCCGGCCCGAGGCCGGCGACCGTGACCGCCAGGAGCGTCGTGATGCTGCGCTTGGGGATCGGCACGCCGGGCAACGTAGCTGACACCCGCCGCGAGCACCTCCGCTTCCGCGTCGTCCACTAGGCTCGCGGTCGTGCGGCGCATCGACAAGTACGCGAACATGATTGCCGTGTTCGGGCCGTTCCTGGCGCTCGGCGGCATGATCCCGATCGCGATCCGCCACGACCTGTTCCACTGGCAGGACGCGGTGGTGTTCGCGATCATGTACATCCTCTGCGGCTTCGGGATCACGGTCGGCTACCACCGCCTGCTGACGCATCGGGCGTTCCAGACCTACAAGCCCGTCGAGTACGCGTTCGCGATCCTCGGCTCGCTGGCGATCCAGGGCGGGCCGCTCGACTGGGTCGCCGATCACCGCAAGCACCACGCGCACACCGACGTCGAGGGCGATCCCCACAGCCCACACCTCAGCGGCGGGGGAATCGGTGGTGCGTTGCGGGGGTTGTGGCACGCGCACGTCGGCTGGACCTGGCGCGTTCACGGCTGCGCCGCCTGGGAGCGCTACGCGGGCGAACTCAACGAGGATCGCGGGATGCGGATCATCCACTACGCGTTCCCGCTGCTACTGGTCAGCTCCGTGGCGATCCCGTTCGGGCTCGGTGTCGCGCTGACGGGCACCGTCTACGGGGGACTCACGGGCATGTTGTGGGGCGCGCTGATCCGCGTGCTCGTCCAGAGTCACGTCACCTGGAGCGTCAACTCGGTCTGCCACTTCTTTGGCCGCCGGCGGTTCGACGTCGACGACTACTCGACCAACGTCTGGTGGCTTGCGCTGCCGTCGCTCGGCGAGTCCTGGCATCACAATCACCATGCGTTCCCGCGCTCCGCGCGACACGGCCTGCTGCGTAGCGAGGTCGACCTGTCCGGGCTACTCGTGCGCGGCCTGCGTCGCGTCGGTCTGGCGTGGGACGTCATCGAGATCACCCCCGAGCGGCAGGCCGCGCGGCTGGCCGCGCCGTGATCGCCGGGCTGCGTGCCTTGCCGCGCGCCCGCCGTCCCCACTAGGCTCGCCACTCCCGACCGCTCGTCCCAGGAGGACACCACCGTGAACATCAGGCGCCTTGCCGAGCTGCCGCTCTTCCAGGATCTGGACGACGACGCGCTGCGGGCCGTCGCGTCGGCCGTGACGGAGGAGAGCGTCGAAGGTGGCCGCGTCCTCGTGCGCGAGGGCGACTTCTCCCAGGACCTGACGATCATCGACGAGGGCACCGCCCGCGTCGAACACGCCGGCCAGGAGCTGGCGACGCTCAGCCCGGGCGACATCTACGGGGAGGCCGGCCTGCTCCAGAAGGAGCAGCGCAACGCCACGGTCGTCGCCGTCAGCGACATGCGGCTCGTGCACCTGACGAAGTTCGATCTGAATCGCCTGCGCGGCACGGCGCCGCAGATCACTGAGCGCATCGAGGCGCTCATCGCTTCGCGACAGGCGTAGGTCCGCCGCCCGGCTTGCGGCGGGTTCTGCGGCTGTGGCCGTGACGATCACCGTCCGGGCGGCCCGCCGACGTCCGCGCCCGCCTCGCTCACAAGAAGCAGGCGCCCGTCCCGGCCCGTGCGTATGCGCACGAGACCGGGGCCGGGCACGTGGAGGCCCGTCACCGTGGTTCGCCGCGAACGCGTGCGGGTGTCGCCGGCCCGGGAAATCCGTGTGGTTCGCAGGATGCGAACCACACGCCCGGACGGCGATCACACGCACGCGCGCGACCACGGCAACACGACAACACCGGGTCACCAAGGACCCGCCGCAAGCCCTACTTCTTCTTGACGATCTTCTTCCGGCAGGTGTAGTACCGGCGAACGTCCGTCACGGTCCGCCCATCGCTGAGCTTGGACTTGATGACGACCTTGTAGCGGCCCTTCTTCAGGCCCTTGAGGACGACGGGTGCGGTCAGGCGCTTGCCCTTGCGCGTCACGGTGAGCTTGCCGTTGACGTAGATCTTCGCGCTGCGGACCTTCGCCTGGCGCAGCTTCGTCTTCTTGACCCGGATGCTGAACGAACGGCGGCTCGAGCAGACCTTCGGCGTGCCACCTGGGGTCCCCGGCTTGTCCTGTACCCCGCCGCCGGGGCTGGAGGTGGGGTCGGTGTCGTCGTTGACGATCGTGACGTTCGCCGTGCCCGTCAGGATCGACGCGTTGATCGGGCTCGACAGCAGGACCTTGAACGGCTCGTCCTGCTCCTTGACGGTGTCGCCGATGAACTTCACGACGATGCTCTGGCTCGTCTCGCCGGGATTGAACGTCAAGGTTCCGTTGCCCTGCACGTAATCCTTGTTGGCCAGCGTCGCGGCGTCGTCCTGCGTCGCCCAGTTGACCGTGATCTTCTTGCCGCTCGGGCCGGACAGGACGGCGGACAGTGTCACCTGGCGCTGGCCGCTGTTGCCCTCGTTGGACTTGACGTCCTTGATCGTGATCTTGGGCGGATCGTCGTTGTCGAGTATGTTCGCGTTGCACTTCG
>JBBRFO010000077.1:0-14544 GCA_038224135.1 Solirubrobacterales bacterium | reverse complement strand
TCACAGCGCGCGTGGGCGGGGTCCGGGTGGCACTCGACGATCAGGCCGTCGGCGCCGCAGGCCGCGGCGGCCAGCGCGAGCGGCTCGACCAGCGCGCGGCGCCCGGCGGCGTGTGAGGGATCGACGATCACCGGCAGGTGCGTGTGCTCCTTCAGCACGGTGACGGCGGCGAGGTCCAGGCACGAGCGAGCAGGCGTCGCAGCCGCGTGGACGCCGCGCTCGCAGAGGATCACCTGCGAATTGCCCTCGGTCAGGATGTACTCGGCGGCCAGCAGCAGGTCGTCGACCGACGCGCCCATCCCGCGCTTGAGCAGCACCGGGATCCCCGCGCGGCCGAGCTCGGTCAGCAGCGGGAAGTGCTGCATGTTGCGCGCCCCGACCTGCACGCAGTCGGCGTACTGGAGCACCGCGTCGATGTCGCGCAGGTCGGTCAGCTCGGTAACGATCGGCAGCCCGGTCTGCTCGCGCGCATGGGCCAGGATCTTCAGTCCTTCCAGGCCCAGGCCCTGGAACGCGTAGGGGCTGGTCCGCGGCTTGAACGCGCCGCCGCGCAGCAGATCGGCGCCGGCGTCCGCGCAGGCCCGGGCGGCGCTCAGCGTCTGTTCCTGCGACTCGACCGCGCACGGGCCGAGGATCAGCCGGAACTGCGCCTGCGGCCCGCCGAACGTGACGCCGCTGACCGCGACGACGTTCGCCGCGGAGCCGTGGAGGTTCTTGTGCGCGAGCTTGTACGGGGCGGAGACGGCGACGACGCGATCGACGCCCGGGTCGGCGTCCAGCTCCAGGCTCGTCAGGTGGTCGCGGTCGCCGTCGATCACCGCGATCACCTGCTGCTCGGCGCCGACGACGCGCTGGGCGCCGGCGCCGGTCGCGGTGATCCGCTCGGCGACGGCGACGATCTCGGCGTCGGTCGCGTCCGGGTGGAAGATGACGAGCATGGGCGCAACGGTGGCAGATCCGACGCCGGCTCGGGTCCGCCGGACCGCGTAGTTCGCCCCGGGCCGCGAGGTAGTCCCGCCCGATGCGTGCCCACACGTCGACGTCTAGCGTCGCGGGACGACCGAGGAGCTGAGCGACATGACGACCCTTCACGCGACAACGACGTCCGGCATCAGTGCTGCAGGACAGGGCACGGGTGAGGCGACGCTCGGGGCGATGGTCCTGCGCGCGGGCTCGCAGTACGGTGGTGCCGCGCTGCGCCACAAGGACGGCGGGAGCTGGGTCGACGTCTCATACGCCGAGTTCGCGCAGACCGTGCGCGAGATCGCACGCGGGCTCATCGCGCTGGGCATCGAGCGCGGAGACCGCGTCGCCGTGCTGGCGAACACGCGGCCCGAATGGACGCTCGTGGACATGGGCGCGTTCTGCGCGGGCGCCGTCGTCGCACCCGTCTACCACACGAACTCCCCGGGTGAGTGCGCGTACGTCCTGAGCGACTCGGACGCGCGCGTCGTGTTCTGCGAGGACGCCGCGCAGCTGGCCAAGCTCGACGACGTCCGCGAGCGCTGCCCGCTGCTCGCGCACATCGTGCTGATGGAGGGCGAGCACGACGGCGCGATCTCGCTCGCGGCGCTGCGTGAGCTCGGCGCCGGCGTGCCCGACGCCGCCGTCGACGAGCGCGTCGCGGCGGTCGCACCCGATGACATCGCGACGCTCGTCTACACCTCCGGCACCACGGGGCCGCCGAAGGGCTGCGTCCTCACGCACGACAACATGCTGTTCGCCACGCGCGACTACGAGCAGCGCCTCGAGCTCGAGCTGCAGAGCGAGCCGGGGACGTTCTTCATGTTCCTGCCACTCGCCCATTCGCTCGCGCGGATGATCGAGCTCGCCGCGCTCGACACCGGCGGCACGCTCACCTTCTGGCAGCGCGACCCCAAGCGGCTGCTCGACGACATCCGCGAGGCGCGCCCGACCTATCTCCCGTCGGTGCCGCGGCTGTTCGAGAAGATCTACACCGCGGCGCACAGCGGCATCGCCGAGCAGTCCGCGCCCAAGCGCGCGATCTTCAGCTGGTCCATCGCCACGGGAAAGCGCATGCGCGCCCTGGAGCGCTCGGGCGCGCACATTCCGGCCCACCTCGCCTGGCGTCACCGGCTCGCCGATCGGCTCGTGCTGTCCAAGGTCCGCGGGCTGTTCGGCGGCGAGCTGCGGCTCGCGGCGAGCGGCGCGGCCCCGATCGCGATCGAGGTGCTCGAGTTCTTCGACGCCTGCGGCATCCTCGTGGTCGAGGGCTGGGGGATGACCGAGACGTGCGCCGCCGGCACGATCAACACCGAGCGCGAGCTGCGCTTCGGGTCGGTCGGCCGCCCGCTGCCCGGCATCGAGGTCCGTCTCGCCCGGGACGGCGAGCTGCTCGTGCGGGGGCCGACCGTCTTCCGCGAGTACTTCAAGCAGGAGGCCGCGACGCACGAGGCACTGAACGATGGCTGGCTCTCGACCGGTGACCTCGCCGCGATCGATGCCGACGGCTACGTGTCGATCGTCGGCCGCAAGAAGGACCTGATCATCACCTCGAGCGGCAAGAACATCAGCCCCTCGAACATCGAGAACGAGCTGAAGACCACGCGCTGGATCTCCGATGCCGTGGTCTTCGGCGACAACCGGCCCTACCTCGTCGCGATGCTGGTGCTCGACGCTGACGAGGCGCCCAGGCTCGCCGAGCAGCTCGGCATCGCGGGCGACGATGTCGCGATGCTGGCCGGCGACGACCGTGTTCACGCGGAGCTGCAGAAATCCGTCGACGAGGTCAGTGCGCGCTTTGCGCGGATCGAGCAGGTCAAGCGCTTCACGATCCTCGATCACGAGCTGACGCAGGCCGCCGGCGAGCTGACCCCGACGCTGAAGCTCAAGCGCGCCGTCGTCTACGCCAAGTACGCGCGCGTCTTCGGCGGGCTCTACGAGGAGCCGAACGCGTGAGCTCCCAGCGGATGAGCAACGGCGACGCGGCCTGGCTCCACATGGGCCGTTCGACGAACCTGATGGTGGTCAACGGGCTGATGTGGTTCGACGAGCCGCTCGACGTCCAGCGCGTTCGCGACATCGTTCGCGAGCGCCTCGTCGACCGCTTCCCGCGCTTTCGCCAGCGCGTCGCGGAGCCGCCGCTCGGGCTCGGCGCGCCGAGCTGGCAGACCGACCCCGGCTTCGACCTGGATCTCCACATCCACCAGCGGACGCTTCCGGCGCCCGGGGACGACGCCGCGCTCCAGGCGCTCGTCGCCGACCTCGTGGTCGTCCCGCTCGATCCGACGAAGCCGCTCTGGCACATGTACATCATCGACGGCTACGGCAGCGGCACGGCCGTCCTGACGCGGATCCACCACTGCATCGCCGACGGCATCGCGCTCACCCAGGTGCTGCTCTCGCTGACCGATGCCGACCCCGGCGCCGGCGTCGCCGCGACGTCCGCGCGCACGGGTCGCGGCGAGCAGTTCCTCGCGCCCGCGCGCGACGCGGTGCATCTCGCCGACGCCGCCCTGCACCAGAGCTTCGAGCTCGCCATCCATCCGCGGTCGGAGACGTTCGGGCTGGCCGGACGCGTCGCCCGTGGAACGCGCGCACTCGCCAAGCTGCTGCTCTCCAGCGCCGACGCGAAGAGCGTCTTCACGGGTCAGCTCGGGGTCGCGCGCAAGCTCGTCTGGACCGACCGGATCGAGCTCGACGAGATCAAGGCGATCGGCCACGCGACCGGCACGACCGTCAACGACGTGATCCTCGCCGCGATCAGCGGAGCGCTGCACCGCTACATGACGGCGCGCGGCGACCGCGTCGACGAGATCCGCGCGATGGTCCCGTTCAACCTGCGCCCGCTCGACGAGCCGCTCCCGCGCGAGCTGGGCAACCGCTTCGGGCTCGTCTACCTGCCGCTGCCCGTCGGCGTCGCCGCGCCGGCCGCGCGTCTGCGGGAGGTGCATCGCCGGATGGACGCGATCAAGCACTCGCCGGAGGGCGCGCTCTCCTACGCGCTGCTCGGGATCATCGGCGCGACGCCGCTGCCGGTCGAGCGGCGGCTGGTCGATGTTCTGGCGCCCAAGACGAGCGCCGTCATGACGAACGTCCCCGGCCCGCGCGAGCCGATCCACTTCGCCGGCTCCCAGGTCACGGGCATCCTGGCCTGGGTTCCCGCCAGCGGCTCGATCGGCATGGGGATCAGCATCTTCAGCTACGACGGCGGTGTCCGGATCGGCCTCCAGGTCGATGCCGGCCTCGTTCCGGATCCCGAGACGATCATCGCCGCGATCGGGGACGAGCTCACCGAGCTCGTCCCCGCGTCACCCCGACCTCGCCGGCGCCGCAAGCCGGTGGCCGCAACCGCAACCGCAACCACGACCGCACGAGGCTGACCCACCATGTTGAGGCTCGCACGACTCGCAATCTCAAGCCCCAAGGCGACGCTCGCCGTCTGGATGGTCCTCGCGGTCGGGATGATCGCCATCGGCCTGGGCGTCGACAAGCAGCTGTCGCCGTCGGTCACCGCCGTTCCCGGGTCGGGGTCCTCCCGCGCGCAGACGCTGGCCAACGACAAGTTCGGCCCGAGCGTGCTCGTGCCGATCCTGCTCCAGGGACCGGCGAGCCAACTCGACGCCCAGGGCCCCAAGCTCGTGCTCGAGCTCTCGCGGCGCCCGGACAGCCGCGTGATGTCGGCCTGGAGCAGCGGCGCTGCCGCCACCACGCTGCGCCCGAAGCCGACCGCGGCGATGATCGTCGTCTCCGTCGCGCGATCCGAGAAGGCGATGGTCAAGACCGTGCAGCCGCAGATCGACCGGCTCGTGCAGCGGACGATCAGCGCGCCGGTGCGGGCGTCGATCACGGGCCAGCCGACGCTCGACCGCGCCTTGCGCGACGAGGCCATCAGCACCACCAGGCGGTCCGAACTGCTCGCCATCCCGATCCTGTTCGTGCTGCTGACGCTGCTGCTCGGCTCACCGCTCGGCGCCGCCGTCATCTCGATCTTCGGCGTCACGACGGTCTTCGTGAGCTTCGGCCTGATGGCGCTCCTCGGGCGCGTGATCGACGTCGACCCGACCGCGATCGCGCTCGGGTCGATGACCGGCCTGGCGCTCGGCGTGGGCTACGCGCTGATGCTTGTGCGGCGCTTTCGCCAGGAGGAGACCGCCGGCGGTTCGCGCGCCGACGCGGCGCACGCTGCCACCGAGTCGGTCGCCACGACCGGTCGCGCCGTGCTCTACGCGGGGACCGCGCTGACGCTGTCGCTGCTGCTGGCCACGGCGATCGCGCCGACGGTGATCCTCACCTCGCTCGGCGTCGGCGTCCTGCTCTGCACGCTGGTCAGCGTCGGGGGCGCGATCGCCGTCCTGCCGGCGGTGCTCGTCCTCGCGGGTCATCGCCTCGATGTCTGGCACCTGCCGCGCTCGGGCGCGGCGTCGCGCCAGTGGGAGCACGCGCTGGCCGCGGGCGACTGGGTCGTGCGCCGCCCCGTCGTGATCGGCGCCGTCGCGACCGCCTTCCTCCTGGCGCTCGCGGTCCCGCTGCTCGGGATCAGGACCGGGCCGCCGGATATCCGCCAGCTGCCGGCATCCGCCACGGCGCGCCAGAGCTTCCAGGAGATCGCGCGCGTCATGGGCCCGGGCTGGGCCACGCCGTACAACGTGCTGATCGTCTCCAAGGGCGGGCCGATCACGACCGCGGCCTTCCTCAAGAAGATCGGCGCCCTCGAAGGCCGGATCGCCCGCGACGACCGCGTCGACTCCGTCGTCGGACCGGGAACCTTCGTCGCCCAGACGAAGGACCTCGCGAAGCTGCCGGCCGGGCTCGACACCTCGGCGCGGGTCGCCAAGCAGTCGAAGAAGGACCTCCTGGCGCTGCGCAACGGCCTGGGGCAGGCGGGCGCGGGCGCGCTTCAGCTGCGCACCGGACTGTCGACCGCGAGCGCCGGCGCCGGCAAGCTCAACGCCGGCTCGGGCACCGCCCAGACGGGCGCCGGCGCACTCAAGGCAGGGCTCGCACAGGCGCGAAGCGGCGCGTCCACGATCGCGGCCGGGCTGGCCAGCGCGCGGGCGGGGGCGATCTCGCTGCGCAACGGCGCCCGCCAAGCGCTCGCGGGCTCCAAGACCCTGCAGGCCGGGCTCGGGACAGCGAGTTCCCCGGTCAAGGCCGGCCTTCCGGCCGTCAAGCAGCTGAGCGCGGACGCCGCCACGGCGGACAAGGCGATCAGTTCGGGCGGCGACAGCGCTACGGCGGCCGCGGGCAACATCGCAGCCGCCGTCACCGCACTGCAGTCGCTGTCCGGCGAGCAGGGCAACGCGAGCTACCAGGCGGCACTCTCCGCCCTGGCGAGCGCGAAGTCGCAGGCGAATGCGGCGACAGCGACGCTGTCCGGTGCCGCGGCCCCGGCGTCCGCGGCCGCGGCCGTCGCCGCGGCGTTCGCGACCCAGGTCTCGGCGCTGGCCGTGGGCCTGAACCAACTCTACGACGGGTCGACCTCGCTCACGTCCGGCATCGCCAAGCTCGAGGCCGGCGACGCTGACCTGGCGGGTGGCTTGACGAAGCTCACCGCCGGCGGCGGCAGCCTGACCGCGGGCCTGACGACGCTGCGCAACGGCGCCGGCGCGCTCGAGAGCGGCCTCGGGCAGCTCACGAGTGGCACCGGCCAGCTGCAGTCGGGCCTGGCCGCGGGCATCGCGCCGACCACGACGCTCGCCGGCGGGCTCGGCACGATGGAGGCCGCTGTCGCCAAGGCGCGCACGCAGATCCCCTCGACCAAGGACCTCGAAGTGCTCAAGAAGCAGTCGCCCGGGCTGTTCGACTCCGGCTACTTCGTCCTCGCCGCGATCCAGGGTGCATCGCCGTCCGACCAGGCGCAGGCGGGCTTCGCCGTCAACCTGGATCGGGGCGGGAGCGCCGGCCAGATCGTCGTGATCTCGAAGCAGCCGGCCAGCGCGCAGAGCACCCAGGATCTGGGCAGCGACCTGCGGCGGATGAGCGCCGACTTCGCCAAGACGACGGGCACGACCAGCGCCGTCGGCGGCCCGGCGGGCAACCTCGCCGACTTCCGCAGCGTCACCCAGGCACGCATCTGGATCCTCGTTCCTGCAGTGACGATCGCGGTGATGCTGTTCCTGATGATCGCGCTGCAGGCCATCCTGTTGCCGGCCGTCGCGGTGCTCTTCGACCTGCTCACGGTGGGCGCCGCGTTCGGGGTCCTGACGCTGCTGTTCAGCGGCAGCAATCCGCTGCTCGGCGGTCCGGGGTACCTGGATCCGATGTCGATCATCGGGATCTTCGCCGTCATCTTCGGCATCACGGCGACGTACGAGGTGATGCTGCTGGTGCGCGCGCGCGGCTGGTTCGTGAAGCTCGGCCACTCGCACGAGGCGATGCGCAGAGCGCTGCGCGGCACCGCCGCGACGGCGACCGGCGCCGGACTCGTGATGCTCGCCGCCGTCATCCCGTTCGCCTTCTCCGCGCTGATCCCCGTCCGCCAGTTCGGCATCGGCATCGCGATCGTCGTGATCCTCGACGCCTTCGTCGTGCGCCCGCTCGTGCTCCCGGCCGCGGCAGCGCTGCTGGGCCGGCGCGGCTGGTGGCCGACGGTGCCGGCTCCGGGCGATCCGGACCGCGTCACCGACCGGCCGGTCACGACCGAGCCGGAGCCCGAGCCCCAGCCGCACCCGGAGGTCCCGGTCGGCGCAGGCGCTGGGGTGTAGCGTCGCTGCGCAGCGACGCGCGATGGGCTTCATCGACCTGCACTGCCACCTGCTCCCGGGCGTCGACGACGGCGCCCGCGACATGGCGGACAGCATCGCGATGGCCCGCCGTGCGGTGGCCGAGGGCTTCGAGGCCGTCTGCGCGACGCCGCACATCCGTCACGACCACGATGTGCGGATCGGCGAGATCGCGAGCCGGATCGCGGCGCTCGGCGCCGAGCTGCGGGACGCGGGCGTCCCGCTGGCGGTCCTCGCGGGCGGCGAGGTCTCCGAGCTGGCGGTGGACGGCCTGAGCGACGCGGAGCTGCGCACGGTCGCCCTCGGCGGTGGGTGCTGGATCCTGCTCGAGCCGCGCGCCGGGCCGCTGTCGGACACGCTCGACGACGTGGTGGCGCAGCTGCACAAGCGCGGCTTCCGGGCGCTGATCGCCCATCCCGAGCGGCACCTCGGCGAGGATCTGTACGAGCGTCTGGAACGGCTCGTCGCGGGGGGCGCGCTCGTCCAGGCGACGGCGGCGTACTTCGAGCAGCCGGAGACGGCGGCCGGCATGGCGGCGCTCGCCGGGCGCGGGCTGGTCCACGTCCTGGGCAGCGATGCGCACTCCTCCCGCGCTGGCCGCCCGATCGCGCTGCGCGGCGCGCTGGCCGCGCTGGCCGAGGTCGATCGCGTCGCCGCCGACCTGGACTGGATCGCGCACGCCGCGCCGGCCGCGATCGTCGCCGGCGAGATCCCGAAGGTTCCCTACGCGGGGGGGTAGGGCTCGATCCGCACGTGCGCGGCGAGCTCCTGCACCGTGGCGCGATCGCCGGTCCCCAGGCCGGCGTGCAGGAAGTTCGCGGCGCCCGCGCCGGCCCCGGTCACGATCGCCTCCGCGAGCGGGGACCCGGCCGCGAGTCGCGCGGCGATCGCGCCCATCATCGAGTCGCCGCAGCCCTCGCGCATCCCGCGCTCCAGGCGCGGCGGCACGACGAGCTGCGGCGGCGCGTCACCGTCGAGCCAGAGCGCGGGCTCGCCGCCGCGGGTCACGAGGACCGAGCGGGCGCCGCCCTCGCGCAGGCGGCGGGCGGCGGCAAGGAGGCGCTGCGGCGTGTCGACCGGGCCCTGCACGAACTCGGCGAGTTCCCAGTCGTTGAGCTTCACCAGGTCCGGCTCGGCCGTGAGCACGTGCTCCAGGCGCGGCGAGGACAGGTCGGCGATCACGGTCCGCCCGTTGGCACGCGCGTCCGCAGCCAGCGCGCCATAGACCTCGTCGGGCAGCACGTCGCCGGGGAACGCGTTGCAGATCGCGAGCACGTCGGCGTCGAGCGCCGCGGCGACGGTGGCCGAGACGAGCGTGTCGAGCTCATGCTGCGAGGGCGCTGGCGCCGTCGCCTGCGCGATCCGCCGCCACGGTCCGTCGCGGCGGTCGACGACGAAGCTGCCGCTCTCGCCCGCGGTCGGGGTCAGGCGCGGCTCGATCGCCAGCTGCCCCAGCAGGCCTTTGAGGACCTCGCCGGTCTGCCCGCCGGCAAAGCCGCAGAGGATGACGTGGGCACCCAGCTCGGCCGCCATGCGGCTCAGCCAGACGCCCTGGCCGCCGGCCCGCACGTGCACCTCGTCAGCGTCGCCGCGGACCTCGATCGTGACGGACAGCAGCGGGTGCGGGCCGAAGACGGCGACGCGCGGCATCGCCGGCGGGTCGTGCTATGCAACGCCGGCGCGGGTGCGCGAGCGCTTCCCGGCCTGCGGCGCCAGCTCGGCGAGCGACCGTTCGATGCCATCCGCGAGCACGTCGAGGTCCGGCACGGCCGCGCGATCGGCGTTGATCCCGAAGACGACCTGCCCGGCATACGAGACGACGGCGATGCCGACGGTGTGACCTGCGAACAACGGGACCAGCGGCAGGACCTCGGCGAGCGGCGCACCGAACGCGTAGAGGCGCTCCGGCGGACCGGGCACGTTCGTGATCGTGAGGTTGAACATGCGGGTGCCGCCGAACATCGACCGGGCGAGCAGCTCGCCGGCGAGCGGCGGCCCCATGTCGGCCAGGTCGACGATCGTCCGGCCGCCGGTGCGCTGGGAGCCGGCCTTGAGCTGCTCCGCGCGCTCGCGCACCTGGGTGTGGCGGGCGAGCGGATCGGCCTCGGCGACCGGCAGTTCCACGAACAGCGAGGTCAGCTCGTTGCCGAGCGCGTGCTCACGGTTCTTCGCACGGACGTTGACCGGCACCTGCGCGCGCAGGCCGCGCTCGGGCAGCTCGTCCCCGCGGGCGAGCAGCAGCCGGCGCAGCCCGCCGGTGCACGCCGCGAGCACCGCGTCGTTGAACGTGCCGCCGAGGTGCTGTCTGATCGCCTTCATGTCGTCGAGGTCGACGCGCACGGTGGCGAAGCTGCGCCTGCCGCTCATCGGCCCATTGATGCTCGACGCAGGCGCGCCGATCACCTCGTCACGCACGATCAGCTCGACGGCCGCGCGGACGCGGCCCAGCGACTCACGCGGATGCAGCGCCGCGCCGACGCCCGCGCGCGCGCCGCGCAGGACCAGGCCCGGTGAGAGCCAGAAGTGGCCGTCTTCGTGGTCGCCCGGCTCGACGACGGGCAGCGGTGTCGGCGGGAGCTCGGGCGCGTCGGGGGTGGCGTCGAGCAGCAGGTCGCCGATGTCGCGTGCGCCGACGCCGTCGACCAGGCAGTGGTGCGTCTTGGTCGCCAGCGCCCAGCGCCCGCCCTCGAGCCCTTCGAGGAGCGTGATCTCCCACAACGGGCGGTCGCGGTCCAGGCGATGGGACCAGAAGTCTGCGAGCCAGTCGTGGAGCTCGGCTTGACCGCCCGGCGCCCCGAGCCTGGCGTGATCGATGTGGATGTCGAGGTCGAGCGGCGGCGCGGACTCCCACGTGAGCCATGTCAGCGGCCCCGCATGGGGGCCGGAGAGCTGCTGGGAAAAGCGCGGCAGCAGGCCGAGCCGGCCGCGGACGTGGTCGCGGAACTGCCCGATGTCCGGGGTCCCGCCGCCCGGGAGCGGGTCGAAGATCAGCGCGATGCCGATGTGCATGTGCGCGTTCTCATCGAGCTGCTCGAGCTCGAGGAACATCGTGTCCAGCATGCTGAGCTGCTCGCTCATGACGGTGACTCTCTCTCGCTGTGGCCGATGCGCCGACGCTACGCCGCCGACCGCCGCGCGACATCGGGGCTTCACCGCGTGTTGCGTGCGGACTCTCCGCCGGTCCGGCCCACCGCCGCACCTGCTGCGAGGCGGTCCCGTGGCTACGCGGCGCGGAAGCGATCAGCAAGCGTTGCAGCGGCTATTTCGACCTGGGCGTCGCTGACCACCCCGGGTCGCGCCGCGAGCTTTACCGCGCCGCGCCGACCGACGAGCGGGATGCCCCGAACGAGCAGCGTGCCGAACAAAGGCAAGCCGTCGCCCTTGACGAAGCAGAGCGCGGCGCGCACGTCCACATCGGCGAGACCGGCGTCGGAGAGCGCGCCCTGGACGTGCTCGATCTGCCCTTCGATCCCGTCGACGAGGTTGGTCCTGTCGCGTCCCCCGATGCGCAGTCGCTCAACGCGCGGAGTAGAGAGCCCGCCTTCCCTGATCACGCGCACGTCACCCTTGTAGTTCTTGGCGTCGATGACGGTGACGCCGCCGGGTCCGACGACGACGTGGTCGATATTCGCCTTGCTGCGGGGGATCCGACGGTCGTGCAGGACGATGGTGCCCACCTTGGCGAGATGCGTATCGAGGTAGCGGCCGAGTTGCTCCTCCCCCTGGGCACCCGTACGCCACGCTGTGATCTGCTGCGGCTCCGTCAGTCGGGCGTGCGCAACGCCGATCCAGCCGAGGCGCTCGCGGGCGTGACGCTCGCGCCGCTGACACAGACGCTCGTGTTCCCGGCGCGCGCTCGCGCCCGCGACACCAGCGTCTATCGGCGGAACAGACGTGGGGGCGACGGTCGGTGGCGGGCTCGACGCCGGAGCGGGTACGGCCTCGACACAGTCGCCGCACGTGACCGACCGCGTACTCGCGGTGTGCCAGGCTTTGGTGCCAGGTGGCAGGTCCGTAGCGCAGCCTTCGCAATGCCCCGGCCAGCGCAGGCTGATGAGTCGCGGTCCCTCGAGGCTCATAACCCCAGCATCGGCCGCGAGCGGTGGAATCTTGACTGTCGTCGCTACGCCTACGCAGCCTGCTCCTCGAAGGCCGAGAATCGCCAGGCGAGCCGCTCGGGATCCGGCCGCTGTGCCCGCTCACGCGGCAGGCTGATTGGCTGTCCATGGAACTCTTGCAGGCCCTGACGGAGCATCGGTCCGTCTCGCGCCTTGAGGAGTCGAGGCGTGATGTGAACCACACCCGCCGGGTCGACACTGAGGAGGTTCCGGTCGTATGCGGCGTGGTGAATCGAGCACAAAGCCAGCCCGTTGACCACGACCGCGGCTCCGTCAACGTGCCCGTCCGGGACGATGTGCGCGGCATCGACGAGCGAGACTTCGCGGAGTCGACAGATCGTGCACTGCTCACCGTACGCGCGCAGCACGTCGAGGCGGAAGCGTTGTTGGTGAAGTCGGATGCGGGTCTCGCCGACCGCGTACCGGCGGACGTCCTCGCTCGACGTGACGCCGGCTGGCGTCATGTCCGCGACCGGCAGACCAACTTCGAGCACGACGCGACGAGCCAGGGCATCGTTGCGGCGGATGAACACCGGCGCGACGGGCTGATAAATCCCGGGTGCCTGGCCAACGAACCAGATCAGCGGGACTTGGCCCGTGAACGCAGCGGCGAGCGCACGGTTGTCGGCCTCGGCGGCGCGAATGGCAGCCGGAGTTGGCTGCCGCGGCTCGCGGTACGCGTAGGTGAAGTCTCCTTCCGGGTCGACGTCGTCCTCGTAGGGGCGCGGCCGCCCGGGCTTCGACGCAGCAGTCGTGATGGTGAGCGCCGCAGGCCCTCGCTGTTCCCGGCCACGGTGAATGCCGTTGTAGAACGAGCCGAAGCTCACCCGAGTACCGGCGAACGGGAATCCTTCGCGGAGAGCAGCAAGCGGGACGAGATCGTTGAAACGATGCGTGATCTCGCGCACGTGCTCGATCGCCGCGACACGAAGGGCGTGGTCGGGGTCGCTCACACGCCGACGCTCGCGCAGTCTCGGCCGTTCGTCAAGTCCGGGCTCCGCCGGTCCGGCCCACGGCCGCGAGTCCGTTAGGCTCGCCGCCGCCAGAAGGGCCTTGCGGCCCATGGTTGTGGGGCCCGGTGAGGCGCCACAGGCGTGTCCACTCAGCAGCAGAGGTGAAGACCGTGAAACTCGTGATCGGCATCGTTCGGCCCGAGCAGGCCAACGACGTCCTCGAATCGCTGTACCGCGCGCAGGTGCGCGGCTTCTCGATCAGCCGGGTCCAGGGTCACGGCGGCGAGCTGGATCGCGTCGAGACCTACCGCGGCACGACGGTGAAGATGGGGCTGTCGGAGAAGGTCCGCTTCGAGATCGCGGTGTCCGACGAGTTCGTCCAGCCGACGATCGACGCGCTCTGCGAAGGCGCGCGCACCGAGGAGGTCGGCGACGGCAAGATCTTCGTGCTCGACCTCGAGCGCGCGGTGCGGATCCGCACCGGCGAGACCGACAACGGCGCCGTGACGCCGGTCGGCCGGTGAGCGTCCTGGCCGCGGTGTCGCGCGTCAACGCCGGCGACACCGCCTGGATGCTCGTTGCGACCGCGCTCGTGCTGATGATGACCCCGGCGCTCGGCCTCTTCTACGCCGGCCTCGTGCGGTCCAAGAACACGCTCAACACGTTCATGATGAGCGTCGCCGCGCTGGCCGTCGCGACGATCACCTGGGCGCTCGTCGGCTACTCGCTGGCGTTCGACGGTGACGGCTCGATCATCGGCGGCCTGCACAACGCGTTCCTGCACGACGTCGCGTTCGCGCCGCGCCCCGGGATGACGATCCCGCACCTCGTGTTCTTCGCCTTCCAGGCGACGTTTTGCATCATCACCACGGCACTCGTCTCCGGCGCGGTCGTCGAGCGGATGCGGTTCGGCCCGTTCCTCGTCTTCGCGGCGCTGTGGTCGGTGCTCGTCTATGCCGTGCTCGCGCACTGGGCGTTCGGCGGTGGCTGGATGCAGGCCGGCGGCACGCTCGACTTCGCCGGCGGTGTGCCGGTCGAGATGGGCTCCGGCTTCTCGGCGCTGGCGGCCGCGCTCGTCGTCGGCGCGCGCAAGGACTACGGCCGCCAGGCGTTCCTGCCGCACAACGCGATGTACGTGCTGCTCGGCGCCGGCCTGCTGTGGTTCGGCTGGTTCGGCTTCAACGGCGGCAGCGGCTTCTCGACCGGCAACGCGAGCGTGCTGGCGTTCACCAACACGCTGCTGACCCCGGCCTGCACGCTGGCCGTCTGGTTCGTGCTCGACATCGTCCGCGGCCGGCAGGTGACCGCGATCGGCGCGGCGACGGCGATCGTCGTCGGCTGCGTCGCGATCACGCCGGCCGGCGGGTTCATCAGCCCCGCATGGGCGATGGGGCTCGGCGCGCTGGCCGCGCTGCCGAGCTACGCGATGCTCGTCTGGCGCCCGCGGACGCGGGTCGACGAGACGCTGGACGTCCTGGCGGCACACGGCGTGGCGGGCTTCACCGGGATCCTGTTCATCGGGTTCGTGGCACAGGCCGGGTGGAACGGCGTGTCGAATGGGCTGCTCTACGGGAACGCCGCGCAGCTCGGCCACCAGGCGCTGGCGGCCGTCGCGGCGCCGACGTACGCGTTCGCGATGACCTACGTGCTGCTGCGCGTGATCGGGCTGTTCACGCCGCTGCGGGCGACAGCGCGGGAAGAGGCGCTGGGGATGGACATCGTCGCTCATGGCGAGGAGGCCTACGCGACGGGCGAGGGGGCCATTCTGGTGGATGCGGAGGTTGGGAG
>JBBRFO010000076.1:0-14553 GCA_038224135.1 Solirubrobacterales bacterium | reverse complement strand
ACCGGGTGCAGCGACCAGGCGCCGACGCAGCCCAGCAGGAAGGCGCTGCGGAACTGCGCCTCGCAGGCCTCGACGTCGCGGATGTCGCCGAACGGGCCGTAGAACGGCAGGATCCCGGCGCTCGCGCAGGCGTCGACCATGCGCGCGATCGAGTAGTGCCACGGGTCCTGCTGGGCGGTCTGGCGGATCTGGCCGGGGACGATCGTGCCCTCGCCGTCCAGCTCCGGGTCACTGATCGAGACGTAGCCGGGATGGCCGCCGCCGACGCGCGTCGTCTTCATCCGGCGCGAGGCGGCGAGGTCGGCCGGGCCGAAGCTCATGCCCTGCATGCGCGGCGAGGCGTACGCGATCTCCTCGACGTTGGCGACGCCGAGCGCCGTCTCGAGGATCGCGTGGATCAGGATCGGCCGCTGCACGCCGGCCTTGGCCTCGAGCTGGCTCAGCAGGCGATCGACGTAGTGGATGTCCCAGGCGCCCTCGACCTTGGGGACCATGATCACGTCGAGCTTGTCGCCGATCTCGCCGACGAGCGTCGTCAGGTCGTCCAGCGCCCAGGGCGACTCCAGCGAGTTGATCCGCGTCCACAGCTGGGTGCCGCCGAGGTCGATCTCCTTGCCGACGGTGACCAGGCCAGTGCGCGCGGCGAGCTTGTTGTCGACCGGGACCGCGTCCTCCAGGTTGCCCAGGAGGATGTCGGTCTTCTTGGCGATCTCGGGCAGCTTGGCCCGCATCTTCTCGTTGCTGGCGTCGAAGAAGTGGATCATCCGCGAGGGGCCGAAGGGGATCTCGCGGAGCGGCTCGGGCGCGCCGATGGCCTGGGGCTTGAAGAAGTCGCGGGGGTGTCGCATCGCGAAAACGGTAGTGACTCGCCAGTCAACGAAACGGCCGGGTTGTCATCCTGTGCGGACAACCTTCACAGGAGTCGACCCCACCGCATGACCGATACAGCCACCTCCACCGGCTTCACCACCGACCAGCGCGAGCGCGAGGCCAGCGGCGCGCACCAGTACGGGCGCTACCTCGAGGAGTTCGAGGTCGGTGACGTCTACAAGCACTGGCCGGCGAAGACCGTCACCGAGTCGGACGACCACCTCTTCTGCCTGATCACGATGAACCACCACCCGCTGCACCTGAACGACGTGTATGCGGCGCAGTCGCAGCAGCAGCGCAACGTGGTGGTCGGCCCGCTCGTCTACTCACTCGCGCTGGGCATGAGCGTCAGCGACGTTTCGGGCAAGGCGATCGCCAACCTCGCCACCGAGGAGCTCAAGCACCCGAACCCCGTCTTCCACGGCGACACGCTGTTCGTCGAGACCGAGGTGCTGGAGAAGAAGGAGTCCGCGACGAAGCCCGACCGCGGCATCGTCAAGGTCCACACGAAGGTCCTGAACCAGGACGGCGTGCTGGTCGCGGAGTTCAAGCGCCTGGTGCTGGTGCCGCGCAGGACGCCGGGCGCGCCGGTCGCCGAGTAGTCCGCCGGGTCCGGGCGGCCCGCCATGTGGCGGGCCGCCCGACCAGGCTGTGGCGCTGCCTACGGGCAGAACACCGCCACGTGGACCGTTCCGTCGGTGACGACGCCTGCGTCGCTGCGGAGACGAAACTCGATGGTGTCGGGCTCCGTGACGAGCCGCAGCTCCGTCGTCGCGAACAGGCTCGGCGCGGAACTGGAGTTCGGTGACCCGGCGGTCGCGAGCCACGTGCAGCCCGAGATGTCCTGGTTGAACTTCACGTAGCCGATGCCAGCGCCCGGCGAGACGACGCTTGCGATTCCGGCGCCGCGAACCAGCGTCGCAGAACCGCCCGCGACGGTCACCGTGCCGAAGAGGCGGGTCGCCGGCGTCCCGGCGGGACCGGCCGCGCCGACGGCACCCGCCGCCCCAGCGGATCCGGCTGGGCCGGCTGGACCGGAAATGCCCGCAGAACCGGCGGGGCCGACCGGCCCGGCAGGCCCGGTCCTGCCCTTCAGCGCCTTCTGCGCTGACTTGCTGAGGTCGCTCGTGGCGATGGCGCCCTTGGCGATCTGCTTCGAGCTCTTGATCAGGACGACGGACGCCGCCGTGGCCGTGCCGCCGAGAGCGACGAGCAGGGCCAGCAGTGCCACGGCCATGGCCGGGCTGGGACGGGTGATGCGAAGACGTTTCATCGGGCCTCCTGGGCCAGTGTTGGACGGTGTCGGACGCACGCTACGGGCGCCGTCGGACCTTCCGCCGATCGAAGCGACGCGCTCAGCGATTCGTCGGCCGCGCGCACGTAGCGCCCGCTCGCGCGGTACCCTCTCTGGCCTCGTCGGGCGAGCCCTGTCAGCTCGCCCGCGGTCGTCGTTCCCGGATGGTGCGACGCTTCTTTGTCCCAGCCGCAGGAGGCTCCCAGCGTGTCCGACGTGCCCGTCCCCACGAAGAACGAGAAGCTCGTCGCATGGGTCGACGAGGTGGCCGCGCTGACGCAGGCCGCGGCCATCCATTGGTGTGACGGATCCGCGGAGGAGTACGACAGCCTCTGCCAGGCGCTGGTCGATGCGGGGACCTTCCGCAAGCTCGACGAGGCCAAGCGCCCGAACTCCTACCTCGGCTGGTCGGACCCCTCGGACGTCGCCCGCGTCGAGGACCGGACGTTCATCTGCTCGGAGAACGAGGCCGACGCCGGTCCGACGAACAACTGGTGCGCTCCGGACGAGATGCGCGCAACGCTGACGCCGCTGTTCGAAGGCTCGATGCGCGGCCGGACGATGTACGTCGTGCCGTTCTCGATGGGGCCGCTCGGCTCCGACAAGAGCTACATCGGCGTGCAGCTGACCGACTCGGCGTACGTCGCCGTGTCGATGCGGATCATGACCCGGATGGGCAAGGCTGCGCTCGACGTGCTCGGCTCGGGCGGTGAGTTCGTCCCCTGCCTGCACTCGGTCGGCGCGCCGCTGGAGCCGGGTCAGGCCGACGTCTCATGGCCCTGCAACGACGAGAAGTACATCGTCCACTTTCCCGAGATGCGCGAGATCTGGTCGTACGGATCGGGCTACGGCGGCAACGCGCTGCTGGGGAAGAAGTGCTTCGCGCTGCGGATCGCCTCGGTGATGGCCCGTGACGAGGGCTGGATGGCCGAGCACATGCTGATCCTCAAGCTCACCTCGCCCGCCGGCAAGGTCAAGTTCGTCACGGGCGCCTTCCCGTCGGCGTGCGGCAAGACGAACCTGGCGATGCTGATCCCGACGCTGCCGGGCTGGACCGTGGAGACCGTCGGCGACGACATCGCCTGGATGAAGTTCGGCGAGGACGGCCGCCTCTACGCGATCAACCCGGAGGCTGGATTCTTCGGCGTCGCGCCGGGCACCGGCGAGGCGACGAATCCCAACGCGATGGCGACGATCCGTGAGAACACGGTCTTCTCCAACTGTGCGCTGACCGACGACGGCGACGTCTGGTGGGAGGGCATGACGAAGGCCAAGCCCGCGCACCTGACCGACTGGCACGGCAACGACTGGACGCCGGACTCCGAGACGCCGGCCGCACATCCGAACGCCCGCTTCGCGGTTCCCGCGGCCCAGGACCCCGCGATCGCGCCGGAGTGGGAGGACCCGGCCGGCGTGCCGATCGACGCGTTCCTGTTCGGCGGGCGCCGCGCCAGCGTCGTGCCGCTCGTTCGCGAGGCGTTCGACTGGGAGCACGGCGTGTTCCTGGGCGCGACGATGAGCTCGGAGATGACGGCCGCGGCGGCGGGCGGCGTCGGCCAGCTGCGCTTCGACCCGATGGCGATGCTGCCGTTCTGCGGCTACAACATGGCCGACTACTTCGGCCACTGGCTGACGCTCGGCGCCAAGGCCGACGCGGCGAAGCTGCCGCGCGTCTTCTACGTCAACTGGTTCCGCAAGGACGAGGACGGCAACTTCATGTGGCCGGGCTACGGCGAGAACAGCCGCGTCCTGGAGTGGATCTTCCGCCGCTGCGAGAACGAGACGGACGCGCTCGAGACACCGCTGGGCCTGGTCCCGCATGCGGGCGACCTGAACGTTGACGGGCTCGCCCTGGACGCGGCGACGCTCGAGGCGCTGATCACGGTCGACGAGGCCGCCGTCGCCGCCGAGCTGCCGCAGATCGAGGCGCATCTGGCGATCTTCGGCGACGACCTCCCGCCGCAGGTCCGCGCCCAGTTCGAGACGCTCAAGGAGCGCCTCGGAGCCGCCGTCTAGGAGCGCCGCAGGCGCCCGGCCGGCAGGACAGCGGGGCGGCGGCGTCGAATCAGGCAGGCCGGATCCCGGACATCCGTCCGGACCCGCATCACGGCGGGCACGGGCCGGGGTCCGAAGCAGTGACAGGGACCGCGGTGCCGTCCGGCGCCGCAGACCAAGGAGCTCTTCTGATGCGACGCTTGATGTTGTTCCTCGCCTGTGCGGCGACCCTGGCGGTCAGCGCCGCCGCCGGCGTGATGCCGGCGCTCGGCGACGGCGATCATTCCGACGCCGGTCCGCGCGCCGACGGCACCGCGCCGACCTGCACCGCGCCCGCGGTGGCGGACTCGCGGCTGGTCAGCGACCGCGGCGGCGAGGGCGAAACTCGGACCGGTGCGACCGGTGCGGCTGGGTCCGACGAGGGCGACCAGAACATCAGCGGGAAGAGCGGCGACGATCACCTCGACGGTCACGGCGGCAACGATCGCCTGAGCGGCGGCGAGGGCGACGACGACCTCTGCGGCGACAGCGGCGACGATCACCTGAGCGGCGGCAACGGCCGCGACGCGCTGAGCGGCGGCCCCGGCGCCGACGATCTCAACGGCGACGGCGGCGACGACGCGCTCGACGGCGGCCCCGGCAACGACATCCTGAACGGCGGCCCCGGCAACGACGTCCTGCGCGGGCAGGCTGGCAACGACATCGTCGCGGGCGGCTCGGGCAACGACCTGCTGAGCGGCGGGGCCGGCAAGGACAAGCTGTCCGGCGGCTCGGGCAACGACACGATCAACGTCAAGGGCGGCGGCCACGACTCCGTCACCTGCGGCGCCGGAACCGACACCGTCGTGGCGGACGCGGGCGACAAGGTCGCCGCGAACTGCGAGCACGTGCGCCGCTGAGCGGGCTACACGCCGCGGCGCCGGTCCTAGTGGCCGGCGCCGTCCGGCGTGGCGGCCGGCGGCCGTGACTCCTCGGCCAGCGACGTGATCGTCAGTGGCCCGCGAGCCGCGTCGAGCAGGACCTCGGTCGCCTCGTCCGCCGAGCGGGCGTAGAGCTCGACCAGCATGTGGATGACGATCCGGTCGTCCTCGTGCTTGTGGAAGCGCGGATGCGTGAAGAACTCACGCGTGCCGTGGTCGCCGAAGGCGCCGTAGGACAGCGCGTCGCCGGCTTCCGGCCCCGAGCACGCCTCGACGTCCTCGGCGTCGACCGTCACCGAGCACGACGCGACCCACGGGGTGCCGGCGATCATCCGCTCCCAGCGATCCTCGATCGGCTCGACGCGACCTTCGCGAAAGGCGAGGTGCGGCTGGTCGTGCATGCAGTCCAGGCACTGCACGACCGCCTCCTGGAGTTCGTCGACGACGTCGGCGCGCTCGCCGGTCCGCGGGTCGACACGGTGGACGCCCTCGTAGTGGACCTGGAGCTCCAGCTCGGTCGACCAGCAGCGGTAGCACCGCAGCCAGGCCTTGGTCTCCTCAGATCCCTCCACGCGCCCCATTCTATGCTCCGCCGATGCCCGGGACCGTCCTCTCGCAGACCGCCGGCGCGGTCGCCACGCTGACGCTGAACCGCCCCGAGCGGCTGAACACGATCACGCCTGAGCTGATCGCCGATCTGCGCGACGCACTGGCGAGCGCCCAGGCCGACGACGGCGTCCGCGTCGTCCGCCTGCGCGGCGCCGGGCGCGCGTTCTGCGCCGGCTACGACATCGGCTGGGGCGCCGAGATGATGGCCGAGTCCGAGGGCGACCGCCCGTGGGATCCGATGGCCGACCAGCGCATGATGAGCACGTTCGTCGATGCCTACATGTCGCTGTGGCGCTCGCCGAAGCCCGTGATCGCGCAGGTTCACGGCTTCTGTGTCGGCGGCGGCACGGACTTCGCCCTGTGTTCGGACCTGATCGTCTGCGCCGAGGACTGCCGCATCGGCTACCCGCCCGCACGCGTGTGGGGATCGCCGACGACCGCCATGTGGACGTACCGCCTGGGACTCGAGCGCTCCAAGCGGCTGCTGCTGACAGGCGATCCGATCGACGGCCGCCGCGCGGTCGACTGGGGCCTGGCCAGCGAGTGCGTCCCGGAGGCCGACCTCGACGCCGCGGGCGCTGCTCTGGCCGCGCGCGTCGCGCGGTTGCCCGCCAACCAGTTGCAGGCCATGAAGCTGCTCGTCAACCACACCTACGAGCAGATGGGACTGCAGACGACACAGCTGCTTGGCACGCTGCTCGACGGTGCCGCCCGCCACACGCCGGAGGGCGCCGACTTCAGCGCGCGCGCGCTTGGTGACGTCGGTGGCGCCGTGCGCGACCGTGACGCGCCGTTCGGCGACTACGGCCAAGGTCCGCGGACGGCGTGAGTCCGGAGCCGGCTCCCGGGCCGATCGGCGTCGTCCTCGCCGGCGGCGCGGGCCGGCGGATGGGCGGCGCGAAGGCTTCCACCCCGCTCGCCGGCCGCCCGCTGATCGCCTACCCGATCGCCGCCCTGCGGGCGGTCCTGGCCCCGGTCGCCGTCGTCGCCAAGCGCGACTCCGGTCTGCCGCCGGTCGGCTACGGCGTCGAGATCTGGCGTGAGCCCGACGAGCCACGGCACCCGCTGACGGGAATCGTCGAGGCCCTGCGCCGAGCGGACGGGCGCGCCGTCGTCGTGCTCGCCTGCGACCTCCCGTTCGTCACGCCGGACGTGATCCGCGCGCTGGTCGCCGCGCCGCCGGCCGACGCGGTCCTCGCGCGCGCCGGCGATGACATCCAGCCGCTCTGCGGGCGCTACGAGGCGAGCGCGCTCGCCGGACTCCTCGCGGCCGGCCCCAACGACCGCCTCCATCAGGTCGTGCGGTCGATCGCGCAGACGTTCATCGAGGTCGCGCCCGACGTCCTGCTGAACGTCAACGACGCGACAGGCCTGGCAATGGCTGAGGCACGCCTGGGCTGACTGGCCGCCGGGTTTGCGGCCCACTCGCCCGGGAACGGGCGTGTGCGTGCCGGGCTGGGTCAGCCGAACGTGAAGGCGAACGCACCCACCCCGGCGCCGGGGCGCAGTTCCAGCCGATGACGCTCGACCGAGCCGCGGTGCACGAGGTGGTACAGCTTCTGACGGCCGACCTTGACGATCCCGCCCTGGACGTCATCGCCGCCAGCAGCGGGCGCGATCGGATGGCCGTCGAGCAGGACGCGGACGGTCCCGGACCGGCCGGCGGGCGGCGACATCACGAGGTACACGTCCTTGCCCTGAACCTCGGCGGTCAGGGCGGCGCCGGGACCGGCGACCGCGTGTTCGCCGTCCACCGTCCACGTTCCCGAAAGAGCGAAGCTGCTCAGGGCGAGCTTCGACGGTGCCGCGGGGTACACACGTGTGCCCGCGCGTGGAGCGTTGGCCGAGACGAAGCCCTGGGCACGATCGCTGCCGACGTACGTCTCGGGTGAGGTCTGCTGGGCGGGCGTGTAGTTGCGGGCCGGGCGGGCGAGGCCGCCGAGCGCCGCGTCGCCGCGCTCGGTCAGCAGCGCGCGGATCGAGGCCTCGGTCTTGTCGTACCGGCCCTCGCCGAAGTGCGCCTCGCGGACGCGGCCGCGGGCGTCGATCAGGTATTCCGCCGGCCAGTACTGGTTGCCCCAGGCATCCCAGGTGGCGAGGTTGTTGTCCTGGGCGACGGGGTAGTGGATCCCGTTCTGCGCGATCGCGTCGGCGACGTTGCCGGCCCGCTTCTCGAAGTCGAACTCGGGGCTGTGGACCCCGACGATCGTCAGGCCCGCCTTGCGGTAGCGGGCATCCCAGGCGGTCAGGTGGGGGAGGGTGCGGATGCAGTTGATGCAGGTGTAAGTCCAGAAGTCGACGAGCACGACGCGGCCGCGCAGGGCGGCGATGGTGAGCGGCTTGTTGCCGGGTGTGTTGAACCAGCGCTGGTTGCCGGTGAAGTCCGGGGCGTCGCCGATGACGGGCAGCGACGACCGCGTGCCCGCCGCGGCGCCGGCGCCCACGGTGGGACCGGCCGCGGCGGCGTCGCGGGCACGGGTCTGGGCGGCCTCGAAGCGCGAACTGCCACGCAGCCGGCCGAGCTCGCGCTTGGCGCTGGCCGAGTCCTCGAGCGACTTCGTCGGGTTGACGAGCGCCGAGGGGAGGTGCTTGGCGATCGCCGTCTGGAAGCGGATGTCGAGGTTGAACGCCATCGCGAGGGCGGTCAGCAACATGACGGTGCCCAGCACGCGCTGGAGCAGCGGTCCGCGTCCGGCCCGGCGCAGGCGCTCGCTGAGGCCGCGGCCGCCGAGCGCGAGCGCGAGCAGGACGACGGCCGAGCCGCAGGCGTAGGCCAGCGCGACGAGCACCGTGCGGCCCGACGCCGAACCGACGGCGATGACGGCTGCCAGGATCGGGCCGGCGCACGGGGCGTAGAGGAAGCCGAGCGCGGCGCCGACGGCGAGGCCCGATCGCAGGCCGTCGCCCTCGCCCGCGGGACGGCCGCGCACGGGCAGCCGCGAGGTCACGCGCGAGATTGCGGCCTCGATCCGGTCACCGACGGCGGGAACGAGCGTCGCGAGCCCGAAGACCGCCAGGACGGCGATCGCCAGGCTTCGCGTACCCGTGTCCCCGAGGCCGACGCCGTCGATGACCGAGGCGAACCCGACGATCGTGATCGTGAACGTCGTCGCCAGGCCGATCACGACGCCCAGCGGCCGCCGGCGGCCGCCGGATGCGCCGGCGCTGAGCAACGCCGGCAGGACGGGCAGCACGCACGGGGACAGCGCCGTTCCGGCGCCGGCGATGAACGCGAACAGGGTCAGCAGGGCCACGGCTGCATCATGGCCACTTGCAGATGAACAATCCGAGAACGCTGGTTTTGCGGGGTGCTCAGCCGCCGATGGCGGACATCGTCCGCACGGGCTGCACGAACCCTGGCTCGTTCACGTGGTGCTTCAGCTCCTTGCGCCAGACGGCGTCGCGGATCAGCTGCTCGATCGCGGCGTCGTCGGCGCCTGAGCGCAGCGGCGTGCGCAGGTCGGTCTCGTTGAGCGAGAACAGGCAGGTCCGCAGGCGGCCCTCAGCCGTGATCCGGATGCGGTTGCAGTCGCCGCAGAACGGCTCGCTGACCGGGTTGATGAACCCGATCCGGCCCTGACCGTCCGCGAAGCGGTACACGCGCGCTGTCGCGCTCGGCTCGCGCGGCTCCGCCTCCAGCGGCCAGTGGCGCTCGATCTCAGCGCGGATCTCCTCCCCGGTGAGGACCTGCTCGGGCGTCCACGCGTGGTCGGCGTCGAGCGGCATGAACTCGATGAAGCGCACTTCGAACGGCCGCTCACGCGCGAAGCGGGCGAACGGCAGGATCTCGGTCTCGGTGAACCCCCGCATCGCCACCGCGTTGACCTTGATCGGGTGCGCCTGCGGGAACGCCGCCAGCGCGTCAAGGCCGGCGAGCACGCGCGGCAGCGCATCACGCCGCGTCAGCTCGAAGAAGCGGTCGCGCTGCAGCGCATCGATCGAGACGTTGAAGCGCTGGACGCCGGCGGCGACCAGCGCCGCGGCATCGCGCTCGAGCAGGAAGCCGTTCGTCGTCACCGCGAGATCGTGGACCTCGGGCAGCGCGGCCAGCATCCCGGCCAGCTGCGGGAAGTCGCGGCGCACGAGCGGTTCACCGCCCGTCAGCCGCACGTCGTGGACGCCCATCTCGGACAGGATCCGCACGAGCCGCTCGAGCTCCTCGAACGACAGCACGTCGTCACGGTCCAGCCACGGCAGGCCCTCGGCCGGCATGCAGTACTGACAGCGGAAGTTGCAGCGATCGGTGACCGACACGCGGACGTCGCCGATCGCCCGCCCATGGCCGTCGATGAGCTGCTCGCGCCCCATCCGGGAGAGGGTACGCGAGTCTGGTCCGCGGGTCAGGCCGTCAGCTCGCCGACGGCCTGCGCGAACACGGCGGTGTGGGCGTCGACATCGGCCTCGGTGGTGGCGGCCGCCATCAGCGCCATGTTGTGGAACGGGGTGATCAGGACGCCGCGGTTCTGCGCATGCAGGTGCAGGTAGCGCTCCAGGTCGGCATCGTGCGAGGCGTGGGCGTGCGTGCCGTCGCGAGCGGGTTCGGGGAGGAACTGGTACTCCGCGCGGGCACCGAGTCGCGTGACGTTCCACGGCATCGCGTGGCGGTTGATGACGTCCTGCACGCCGTCGGCGAAGCGGTTGGCCAGCGGGATCGTGTGGGCGAAACTCTCGGCGGTCAGCGACGTCGACAGCGTCGCCCGCATCGCCGCGCTGGAGAGCGGATTGCCCGCGAGCGTCCCGCCGATCCCGCCTGTGTCCTCGTAGTCGGCGTCGTCCTGGCTGAGCATCCGGTCGGCCAGTTCGGCGCTGAGCCCGAGCGCCCCGGCCGGGACGCCGCTGCCGATCGCCTTGCCGATGACGAACAGATCGGGCTCGAGGCTCCAGGCGGTCGTGCAGCCGCCGGGGCCGGCGGAGAACGTGTGCGTCTCGTCGATGATCAGCAGCACCCCGTGGCGTCGCGTCAGCTCGCGCAGCGCTTCGTGGTAGCCGGGGTCGGGCAGGACGATGCCCATGTTCGTCATCGCCGGCTCGGCCAGCACGCAGGCGATCTCACCGCCGGCGAGCGCGGCCTCCAGCGCGTCAAGGTCGTTGAACTCGACGGCGACGGTCGTCTGGCCGGGGTCGACGGGCGGGCCGACGTTGCCCGCGCGCGCGACCGTGAGGCCGCTGCGCGGGTCGCGCACGGCGAACGTCTCGTCGACCGAGCCGTGGTAGCAGTAGCTGTAGATCAGGACCTTGCGCCTGCCGGTCAGCTGGCGGCACAGGCGGAGTGCCGCGCGGTTGGCGTCGGTCGCGGTCAGCGTGAACAGCCAGCGCGGCAGGCCGAAGCGCCGCGTCAGCTCCTCGCCGACCCAGACGGCGTCCTCGGTCGGCAGCATCGTCGTGATGCCGCGCGCGGCCTGCGCGGCGATCGCGGCGACCGCCGCCGCGGGGCCGTGGCCGGTCATCGCGCCGGTGTCGCCGAGGCACAGGTCGATGTAGGTCGTGCCGTCGACGTCGGTGATCCGCGCGCCCTGGGCGTGGTCGGCGAACAGCGGATAGCCCCCGGCCCAGCGCATCATCCACGGCATCGGCACGCCGCCGATCAGCGCGCCGGTCGCCCGCTCGTACAGCGCTCGCGAGCGTGGTGTCTGGGCCTCGAAGCGGGCGATCTCGCGGTCGAGCAGGGTGGCGAGGCGGGGGCGGTCGAGCAGCACGAGCGCGACGGTACCGGGTGCGTCCGCGACGTCGCACGGTTCCCGCTCCGGACTCAGCGGCGCAGCAGCACGAATCCCAGCATCGCGGCGAACGCCAGCTGCCCGAAGCCGAGCGCGATGCCGGTGTTGCTCGCGCCGAACAGCTCCGCGAGCAGCGTGCCGGCCGCGAACGCGCCGAGCAGCAGTGAGAGATCGACCAGGCGCTTCATGCGATGCCGGCCTGCGCTTCCAGATGAGTGACGAGCGTGGGAACGTCGAGCGCCGGGTCGGCGTCGTCGAGTCGCGTCCGGGCAGTCCGGGCGCCGCCGAGGGCGCGCAGCCCGCGCTCACCGTGCTCGGCGTGGAACTCGGCCAGCGCCGTGGCGCGGCGGCTCGCAAGGCGCCGCGCGGTCAGGTCGAGGCCTGCGCGGTGGGCGTCGAGCGCGGCGACGAGCTCGTCGATCCCGCTGGCCGGGGGCAGCGAGGACACGGCCAGCACCGGCGTCTCGCGGGCGCCGACGGAGCGCAGCGCCGCGTGCAGGTCGCGCCGGGCGCGCAGGGCGATGTCGCCGAGGTCGGCCTTCGTCACGACGAGGACGTCGGGGATCTCCATGATCCCGGACTTCAGGAACTGGAGCGCGTCGCCGGAACCTGGCTGGACGACGACGGCGACCGTGTCCGCAAGCTCGGCCACATCGGTCTCGCTCTGGCCGACGCCGACCGTTTCGACGACGACGATGTCGAAGGCGGCGGCAAGCGCGGTCGCAGCCTGCCGGGTCGATGCCGCCAGGCCCCCGAGGCGCTCGGCCGCAGCCGTTGAGCGGATCAGCAGGCCGGCGTCGGCGGGATCGAACGCGATCCGCGCGCGATCGCCGAGCAGCGCGCCACCGCTGCGCTTCGACGACGGGTCGACGGCCAGGACGGCGACGCTGCGCCCGAGCGAGCGCCAGGCTTGGACGAGCTCGCTGAGCAGCGTCGACTTGCCGGCGCCGGGCGGACCGGTGACGCCGACGATGTGGCCGGGCGCCTCGCCGCCGAGAGCGGCGGGCGACAGCGCGCGCAGGAGCGCCGCGGCCTGCTCGCGAGCCGGCGGCGTCCGCGTCTCGACGAGGTTCAGCGTGGCCGGCGCGGCGGTCAGGTCACGCTCGCGCAGGCGCGCGCCGAGCGCGGCCCCATCGGCGTCGCTCACGTCGGCGGAACTCCGACCTCGCGCACCGACCGACGCGCCTGGCGGAACGATTCGGCGTCTGTTCCGTAGCGTTCCTCGGTCCACGGGTCACCATCGTTGTGGTAGCCGTTCTGCTCCCAGATCCCCGGCTCGTCGTGGTCCATCAGCTCGATCGCGCTGACCCACTTGGCCGACTTCCACAGGTAGCGGCTGGGAACGAGCAGCCGCGCCGGACCGCCGTGCTCGCGTGGCAGCGGGGCTCCCTCGTAGTCATGGGCGATCAGGACGTCGTCGTCGAGCATCGCGGCGAGCGGCAGGTTCGTCGTATAGCCGCCGTGGGCGTGGATCATCGCGTGCGTCGCGCTCACGCGCGGGCGGGCCCGTCCGATCAGGTCACGGACGCGCACGCCGGACCAGCGCATGTCGAACTGGCTCCAGCGGGTGACGCAGTGCAGGTCGGAGACCTGCGCGACCTGCGGCTCGGCGAGCAGGTCGTCCCAGGTCAGGGCGAACGGGGCATCGACCTCGCCGTGGATCGAGAACGACCAGCCGTCGGTGGGAACGTCGGGATCGGCGCCGATCGTCAGCACCGGGAACTTCACCGTCGGCGACTGGCCGGGCGGCAGGCGGGTGGCGTCGATGCCGAGCTTCTCGGCCCGCTTGCGCCCACGGTCACCGAACATCCGCGGCGTCAGCGGCGCCACGACACTCGTCCCTCGGCGGCCAGCATCGGCGGGACGCTAGCAGCGGCGCCCCCTGGCGACCCGTCCGCGGCCGCCCCTACGTTTCCGCGATGCTCAAGCTCAGGAATCCCGCGCTCGCGGTCAGTCTCGTGGCGCTGTTCGCCAGTCTCGGCGGCGGCGCGGTCGCCGCCTCGCTGATCACCGGCAAGCAGATCAAGGACGGCTCGCTGACCGGTCGCGACATCCGGGACCGGTCGCTGCTGGCGAAGGACTTCAAAGCCGGGCAGATCCCGAGAGGGCCGCGCGGGATTGCGGGTCCGGCCGGGGTGGCCGGGGTGGCTGGGGCTGCGGGTGCTGCGGGGGTGGCCGGGCCGGCGGGGGCTGCCGGGGCGGTTGGGGCGGTTGGGGCTGCTGGGCCCACAGCAAGCGCATTCGCTCAGAACGAAACAGGCGCAACGCTCGGTTTGGGCGCTAACAAGGTGCTCCAGACAAGCATCGCTGTCACGGTCGCGAGCCGCCTCGTAGCGCACGCCTCAATTGACGTCGGCTCAAGCGGAACAGCCACAAGCCTGTCGTGCTACGTCACCGATGATGCGGCCGCGGCGCCTGCAAATGACTGGGGCATTCGGACAAACGAGGCCGTCCCCGTCGATGTCTTGGTAATGAACACCAACGCGATGGGCTCGAAAGTCGTTCAGCCCGGTACGACGACCGTCATCGTGTTCTGCGAAAAGCCGCTTCTAGGGTCGGTCTCCTTCGTCGAGGGCGATCTGAGCGTGATCGCCATCGCCACCTAGCGTCGGGTGACCTGGGCCGATTTGACTACGACAGTGGTCTTCAAATCAGCCCACCCCGTCGCCGGCCCCTACACCGCGGCCGCAACCCCGCCGCGCTCGGCCACGAGTCGGACGATGTCGCGCATGATGACGGTGATCTCGAAGTCCTTGGGCGTGTAGACCGCGGCCACCCCTGCGGCCTTCAGTGGCTCGACGTCGGCGTCGGGGATGATGCCGCCGACGACGACCGGCACGTCGACGCCGCGGTCGCGCAGCGCCGCGATGACGGCCGGGATCAGCTCGTTGTGCGATCCCGAAAGGATCGACAGCCCGACGACGTGGACGCCCTCCTGCAGCGCGCTCGCCGCGATCTGCTCGGGCGTCAGGCGGATGCCTTCGTAGACGACGTCCATGCCCACGTCTCGCGCCCGCACGGCGATCTGCTCGGCGCCGTTGGAGTGCCCGTCGAGGCCCGGCTTGCCGACGAGGATCTTGATCCGCCGGCCGAGCGCGTCGCTGACGCGGTCGACCTCGATGCGCAGCGCCGCCAGATCCTCGGACCC
>JBBRFO010000075.1:0-14776 GCA_038224135.1 Solirubrobacterales bacterium | reverse complement strand
CCCGACCACAGCACGGCGGCGAGCGGCACGTTGCCGACCGAGTAGACGAAGCTCAGCACGGCGATGATCGGCCCGATGAACGCCCCCCACAGCACCTGGACGATGTTGGGGGAGTCCTTGAGGAACAGGCCGTTGAAGAAGTCGTTGCCGAGCTGGGCGACGAAGCCCGAGAGCAGGAACCCGATGGTGATCTCCTTCCAGAGCATCTGCCAGTCGCCGCGGAAGTTGTGCGCGACGTCCGACCAGCCGCGCGCGCTGGTCAGCCGCTCGCGCCAGCTCAGCCGCTCGCCGGCCATGTGGTGCTGGTGGCCGGTGTCGGCCTCGATCGCATGCGCGCGCGCGACCTCCTCCTGCTCGCGGCTGACGAACAGCCGCAGCATCATCGTCATCAGCAGGATCATCACGATGCCGCCGAGGTACTCGGCCAGCGTGAACTGCCAGCCGAGCAGCACCCAGAGGACCAGGCCGAGCTCCCAGACGAGGTTCGTCGAGGCGAACTGGAAGGCCAGCGCGCTGGCCGCGCTGGCACCCTTCTGGAACAGGCTCTTGGCGATCGCGATCGCCGCGTACGAGCACGACGATGAGGCCGCACCCAGGCCGGTCGCCCAGGCGATCGGCCTGGGGCCCTCGCCGCTCAACGCCCGCTCGACGCGGTCACGCGGCACCCACGCCTGGACGATCGCGCTGATCGCGAAGCCCAGGACGAGCGCCCACCAGACCTCCCATGCCATCAGGAACGAGTCGCGCAGGCCGTGCCAGATGACATCCACGCGAACGATTATACCCATAGGGGGTATCATCCGAACATGGCATCGACCTCCCCCACCCGCGGCTACAGCGCCACGCGTGAGCAGCTGCTCACCCGACTGAACCGGATCGAAGGACAGATCCGCGGCGTCCGCGGGATGGTCGAGGACGATCGCTACTGCATCGACGTCCTGACGCAGATCTCCGCGGCGCAGGCAGCGCTCGACAAAGTCGCCCTCGGCCTGCTCGACACGCACGCCCATCACTGCGTCGTCGGCGCCGATGACCCCGACGAGAAGACCGGCGAGCTGATGGCCGCCGTCGGCCGGCTGATGCGCCGGGGCTGACGCGTGAGCGCGATGCAGATCCGCCGCGCGCTGCGGCGCCGGCGCCGCAGCGTCGCGGTCCTCCTGGCGTTGGCGGGGATCACGTGCGCGTTGGCGCTGCACCACGTCGCGCCAAGCGCAGACATGCACGGGATGAGCGAGGCCGCGGCGTGCCTGGCGATCCTTGCCGTCGGCGTCGCGATCATGGTCGTCGCCGCCGGTCCGGACGCCGTTCCTGTGCGCCGCGCTCCGCGCCGATCGACCCCGCACGCCATCGTCCTGGCTCGTTCCCCGCGCCCGCGCCCGCCGCGTGGCGGACCGCTGTTCCTGCGCCTGCAGGTCGTCAGACGTTGATCGGCTCCGGACTGGTCGCGCGACCGGTCCGGTCACCACAACGCCCCTCACGACCGACAAGGAAGAACACCGATGAAGCTCATCGACACACGAAGGGCGGCCGTCCTGGCGACGGCCGCGTTCGCCGCGGCCGCGATCGCCGGCTGCGGCTCGTCGTCGACCACGACGACGACCGACCATGCATCCGGCTCGATGGCCGGCGACGGCATGTCCACGACAACCACCACCCACGCCGGACACGCGACGGCCGACGGCACGATGCAGGGCATGACACCACTCGTCCCGGGCGCGGACGGAACGTCGGCGACTGCTGCCGGCCTGACGCTGCGTCCCGCCACCACCACGATGGTCGCGGGCAAGGACGGGACGCTCGCGTTCAAGGTCGTCGACGCCAAGGGCATGGCGGTGACCCGCTTTGAGCGCGACCAGACCAAGCTGCTGCATCTGATCGTGGTCCGCGAGGACCTGACCGGGTATCAGCACATCCACCCGACGCTCGGGTCCGGCGGTCGGTTCACCGTGCCGCTGCGACTCGCGGCGCCGGGGCGGTACCACGCGATCGCCGACTTCACGACCGGTGGCAAGCGGTACGCCCTGTCGACCGTGCTGCGGGTCCCGGGATCGATGAACGCCGTCGCCTTGCCCGCTCCGGGCACGACGGCGGTGACGGACGGCTACACGGTGTCGTTCAAGCACGGCACGCTCGCCACGGGCAGGGAGGCGCAGCTGACGTTCACGGTCAGTGAGGGCGGCTCGCCCGTCACCGAGCTGCGGCCGTACCTCGGGGCATCAGGGCACCTCGTGGCGCTGCGCCGGCCCACCCTGGCCTACTCGCACGTGCACCCGGCCGCGGCGGATGTCAAGCGTGGATCGATCACGTTCGCGGCGGACTTCGCCGCGCCTGGGACGTACCGCTTGTTCCTGCAGTTCCGCACCGGCGGGAAGGTCCACACGACGCCGTTCACGCTGACCGTCGGCGCCTGAGCAGCCGCTGCGGGGGCGACCGAAACGTGGTCGCCCCCGCAACGGTCGTGCGGTCAGCTTGGCGCAACGGGCCCGGCCCAGCTCGAGCGGAACCGCGCCCGGTGATCCGACGGTCCGACGCCGACGACGCGCAGGAACGCTCGGCGCATCGTCTCCGGGCTGCCGAACCCGCAGCTGCCTGCGACCGCCTCGATCGGCGCGCTGGTCCGCTCGAGCACCTCGCGGGCGGCCTCGACGCGGACGCGCTCGACGAACCGCGCCGGCGTCGTTCCGGTCTGCTGCAGGAACGTCCGGCGGAAGTGGCGCTCGGACAGCGCCGCGCGCCGCGCGAGCTCAGCCAGGCTGTGGTCGGCTGCGGGCTGCGCGACGACATGATCGAGCACCTCGCGCAGCGGCGCCAGCACGCCTGCGGGGACGCTCAGCCGCTCGGAGAACTGCGACTGCCCGCCGGGCCGCTGGAGGAACATGACCGTCCAGCGCGCGACGGCTCGGGCGAGGTCGGGCCCGTGGTCCTCCTCGATCAGCGCCAGCGCCAGGTCCATGCCCGCCGTCGCTCCCGCCGATGTCGTCATGTCGCCGTCGCGGACGAAGATGCGGTTCGGCTCGACGCTGATCGCCGGGTGACGCGCGGCGAGCTGGGCGCAGAACGCCCAGTGCGTCGTCGCGGCGCGGCCGTCGAGCAGGCCGGCCCGCGCAAGCACCAGCGCGCCGGTGCAGACCGAGCAGGTCCGGCGCGCCCCGCGTGAGATCCGCTGGATCGCCGTGGTCAGTCCCGCATCCTGGGCGAGATGCTCGGCGCCCATGCCGCCGCCGACGATCAGCGTGTCGACGCTGCGCGGCCGCACGTGCGCGAGCGCGACGTCGGCGTGCAGGCGCAGCCCGGATGCGACGCGCACCGGCTCGCCGTCGAGTGTGGCGACCTGGAGGTCGTAGCCGCGACCTGCGCCGAGCAGCCGCGTCGCGGCGTCGAGCAGCTCGGCCGGCCCGGCGATGCCGAGCATCTGCATCTGGTCGAACGCGACGAGGACGACGCGCCTGCGCTGATCCGCCATCGCGCCATCGTGACTGTCCCGGGATCCGTCCGCAAGGACGTCCATCCCTCGGATCCGGCCACCGGGGGCCCGCCATCGGCCGGATGCCAGGTATCCACGTCGCATGCGAATCGATGCGTTCAACGTCGGCTGGTTCACCACGCCCGCGGGAGTCATGCTTCGCGGCGCCCCGTTGGATGAGCCGCTGCGGCTACCGGTCCCGGCATACCTGATCGAGACCGCCGAGCACCGCATCCTGATCGACACCGGGCTGCACCCGGGCGCGATCGCCGACCCGCAGGCGTTCTACGGCAGCTCGCCGGTGCTGAGCATGTTCACACTCGAGCAGGACGTCGGTCTGGCGGAGCAGGTCGACCTGGCCACGCTGACGCTGGTCGTCCTGACGCATCTGCACTTCGATCACGCCGGCGGGCTCGGCCTGATCGCGCCGGCCGTCCCGCTCGTGATCCAGCGCGCCGAGTGGACCGCCGGCCACAACCCGGCGGCGGCGCAACGCAACGCGTACCTCGCGCGTGACTACGCCGATTCCGGGCGTCCGCTCGTGCTCGTCGACGGCGACCACGACCTGCTCGGCGACGGGTCGATCGAGCTGCTGCTGACGCCTGGGCACACGCCCGGCCACCAGTCGGTTCGCGTCGGCGAGGTCGTCATCGGTGGCGATGTCGCGCACTTCGCCGCGGGCCTGGAGGACAAGCGGTTCCCGATGTTCGCCGACGATCATCGCGACCAGGGCCGCTCCGCCGATCGCCTTCGCGGTCTTCGCGACGGCGGCGCGACCGTGCTCCCCGGCCACGACCCCGACGTGCTGCGCCCGGGACGCATCGCCGGCTGAGCGCGCGGCGCCGGACCGCCCGACCCGGCATGCTTGCACCATGCGATTCCGGACGACCACCACGCTGCTCGCCGCCGCCGCCGCGCTGGGCATCGGGGCCGGCGGCGCCTCAGCCGCCACCGTGAAGCTCGACCGCGCCTGCGTGCGCGCCGCCCAGCCGATCGGCTTCACGATCGCGGGCTTCGCCCCTGAGGAGCAGGTCCGCGTGCTGCTCGGCGCGAACTTCATCGACGGCTTTGCCGTCGGCACCGACGGCGGCTTTGCGGGGATGTTCGCGTCGCCGGGCCTCGGTGACCTGCCGCGCCTGAGCAGCACGCTGACGGTGACCAACGACTACGGGACGACCGCGACGGCGCAGCAGATCGTCACCACGCTGGGCGTGACGATGACGCCCGCAGCGGCGCGGCCCGCGTCTCGGGTCAGCTTCCGCCCGTTCGGCTTCGTCGAGCGCGGCACGATCTACGCCCACTACGCATTGACGAAGTCCGACACCGTCCACAAGCTCGTCAGGACCGTGAAGCTCGGCGCGCTGAAGGGCCCGTGCGGCGACGGGCTGTTCAAGGTGCGCCAACTGCCGCTGCGCAGCCCGCGCTCCGGCGTCTACGAGATCCAGTTCGACGCGTCGAAGGCCTACCACCGCCAGCAGGGCGTGTACGTCGAGCGGACCGTGTTCGTCGCGCCCAAGCGCTGAGGCGCGGCCGGCGCGCGGCGTGACCTCTGGCGCATCGTGGAGTATTCGCTGCGGTGCTGCGCCGGAGCAGCGGATCCATGGCCCTGCCCGCGTCGACACCCTCTGCCTCCGCGCCCGCGCGCGTTGATGAGCACCTGCGCCTGACGCTCGGCGACGGGCGCGCGACGACGCTTCACGTCTCGCGCTGGAGCCTGGCACGCACGCGCGTGAGAATCGAGCGGCTCGCCGAGCGCGAACAGCTCGTCGCGTGGTGCGCGCGGACCGGCTGCGCCGACGCGCTCGTCGGCGGGTTCTACACCCGGCCGGCAGGCGATCCGCTCGGCGAACTGCGCCTGCGCGGCGAAGCCGTCGCGCACGTCCCGTTCACGGAGCCGTGGCACATGACCCGCGCGAGCCTGCACAGCCACGCCGGCGCACTGCGCATCGACCGCCGCGACGCCCTGGCCGCCGAGCTCGCGGGTGATCTGCTCCAGGCGGGGCCGCTGCTGGTCCGCGATGGCAGCGTCGTCTGCGTCGACGGCGAGGATCCGGAGGGCTTCTCGGCGGCGGCCGGTCAATTCGATTCCGACATCACCGCCGAGCGCCATCCGCGGGCGGCGATCGGCATCGCCGGCGGCGCCGTGATCGCCGCCGTGGCGGACGGGCGCTCGGGCGACGACGCGGGTCTGACGCTCGGCGAGCTGGCGCGGGCGATGGCGGACCTGGGCGCCCACGCGGCGATGAATCTGGACGGCGGCGGCTCCGCTAGCCTCGTCTGTGACGGCCATCTGCGCAACAGGCCCCGCGAGCGAGTAGGCGTCGAGCTTCCCGGGGGACGTGCGGTCACCACCGTGATCGCGTTCGACACCGCCTGACCGTCGCGCACGCGCCCCGCCCGGGCGCGGTCCCTATCGAGAGCAGCCACATGGCCGGTCGCCCGCGCGTCGTCAGCGCGATCCTCTTCTCCCCGCGGGGCGGGTCCTCACATGGCGCCCGTGCGTTCACGGCTGAGCTCCCGGCGGCGGGCTGGGGCGCGTCGCTCGTCGCCGGCTCACGCTCGGACTGCGGGCCCGAACAGGACGCGCACGCCTTCTACGCCGGGCTCGGCGATCTGCGAGTCGTCGACTTCACGGCCGCGCTCGACGCGCCGGACCCGATGGCGCCGGCCCCCGGGACAGCGCCGATGCACCCGTCGTTCGAGGACCGCCCGGGCGCGGCCGACCGCTGCTTTGCGACGCTGGACGACGCGGCATTCGACCGCCAGGTGCGCGCGTGGAGCGATGCGCTGCGGGCGATCGAAGCCGCCGGCGCCGATGTCCTGCACCTGCATCACCTGACCCCGATCCACGCGGCCGCGACGTTGGTCGCGCCGAGCACGCCGATCGTCTCGCACCTGCACGGGACCGAACTGCTGATGCTCGAGGCGATCGACGCGGGCGCGCCCTGGCCGTACGCCGAGGAGTGGGCCGAGCGCCTGCGTGACTGGGCGGCCCGCTCGACGCGGGTCGTCGTCGCGACGCCGCGCGGCCGCTCACGCGCGGGCGACGCCCTCGGCGTCCCGCTCGAGCGGATCGATGTCGTCCCCAACGGCGTCGACGCCGTCCGTTTCTCCCCCGCCCCCGCCGACCGCGAAGTCACCTGGCGCACCGTGCTGGCCGACCACCCGCGCGGCTGGGTCGCCGGCGGTGGCCCCGGCACGTGGCGTGCGGACCCGGCCGACGTCGCCGCGCTGGCTGACGACGTGACCTTCCTCTACGTCGGTCGCTTCACGGCGGTCAAGCGGATTCCGCTGCTGATCGAAGCGTTCACCCGGGCTCGCGCGCGACATGGCTCCGGTATCTCGCTGGTGATCGTCGGCGGGCATCCCGGTGAGTGGGAGGGCGAGCACCCGGCCGACGCGATCGAGCGCCTGGGTGCGCAGGGTGTCGTGCTCGCCGGCTGGCATCCGCAGGAGACGCTGCCGTCGCTGCTGCGCGCCTGCGACGTCGTCGTGCTTCCGTCGGTCAACGAGAGTTTTGGGCAGGTCCTCGTCGAGGCGATGGCCTGCGAGGTGCCGGCGATCGCCGTCGACCGCGGCGGACCGGCGGAGATCGTCGACGATGGGCGCACCGGCTGGCTCGTCGCGCCGGACGACGTCGTCGGCCTCGAGGACGCGCTCCTCGACGCCGCCCGCGACGCCGTGGAGCGCCGGCGCCGTGGCGTCCTCGCCCGGCGCGACGTGCTCGCGCGCTACACGTGGGATGCGGCCACGCGCGAACTCAGCTCGGTGCTGCATGCGGCCGCGGCGACGCGTGGCGAAGCCGCTCACGCGATCGCCGGCGAGGCCTAGCCCGGAGCGTGCGTCTGGTCACCAGGATGCGTGCCGTCACAGACGCGGGGGCTCCGGCCCGTCCTACTGGCAGGCATGGTTTCCCTGTCCGCCGTGATCGCCCTCTACATCGTCGTCGGAGCGATGGCCCTGCGCTTCGCCCCGTCGCGCAACGGTGACGAGGCCGCGCCGTACTGACGCGGACGCTCAGCGCGGCGTCGCCGCGACCTTGCAGGCCTGACGGTTGTACGTCAGGGCTGAGCCCTTGCGCTTCAGCGTCGCGCGGAAGTACACGTCCGGTCCGGCGTGGGCGACGACCGTCAGCCCCGATCCCGCACGCGTCACCTCGTAGCTGATCGCCGCAGGCGCGCTGCAGGTGACGGCCTTCGTGACGCTGATCGTCTTCGCGCTGCGCACGCCGCCGGTCGCCTTCGCCTTGCCGATCCCGCAGCTGTGCGACGGGTCGACGAACCGCGAGGAGTCGGCATACAGCAGGAAGTTCGGCGAGGGATACGCCGCGCCGGGCTTGTAGACCTCCAGGTGCGGGGTCTTGATCGATGGAAACCCGACGCCGGGCACGACCTTGTGCCCCTTGGGCCAGAACAGCACCGTCGCCGATGTGGAGGCGCAGTTGACCGCCTCCGGGACCTTCGCGCTCGCCGCTGCCGGGGCGAGCAGCACGGCGGCGAGGCAGATCAGCGGAAGGAGCAGGCGGGCGCGCATCGCTGCAGGATGCCATGCCCGCCGCTCGATGCACCCCATCAGGCCGCGGCGGCCTGCTTGTCGCGCCAGGCGAGCAGCTCACGCAGCGGCTCGAGGTCGTAGCCGCCGGAGCTGCCGCCGACGCCGAGGATCAGCTGCTGCACGCCCGCGTCGACCAGCTCGTCGGCGTGGTCCAACAGGTCGGCCTGCGTGCCCCAGGTGTGCTCGATCTCCGACGGATCGCGGCCGACTGCGGCGCAGTGCTCGGCGAGGATCGAGGACTTCTCGCGATAGGCCTGCGCATCACCGAAGCTGTGCCACATCGATGCGTGCTTGGCGACGAGCTTCAGCGTCACCTTCGGCCCGCTGCCGCCGATCAGGATCGGCAACGGCCCGATCGGCGCCGGGTTGAGCTGCTTCAGCCGCGACTCGATCCGCGGCAGGTCGCGCGACAGCGCTCGCAGGCGGTCGGGCGCCGTGCCGAACTCGTAGCCGTACTCGTCGTAGTCACGCTCGAACCAGCCGGCCCCGATCCCGAGGATGCAGCGTCCGCCGGAGATGTGGTCGATTGTGCGATGCGCGTCGGCGAGCAGCTCCGGGTTGCGGTAGGAGTTGCACGTCACGAGCGCGCCGATCTGCGCGCGCGAGGTGACCTGCGCCATCGACCCGAGTGTGGTCAGGCACTCGAAGTGGGCGCCGTCGGCGGGCCCGTACAGCGGGTAGAAGTGGTCCCACGTGAACAGCGTGTCGACGCCGAGCTCCTCGGCCTCCTGCCAGGCCTCGCGCATCTGATCGAACGTCGTGTGCTGAGGCTGGACCTGCAAACCGATGCGGATCGGCACGGCGGGCTCCTTCCGGGGAACGATCGGGGCGAGCGGCAAGCTTTGCAGACGGCCTGCCCCGCGCTGCGAAGCCGCGTAGTGTCCGGCCGATGGAGCACGCAGCCGCCCCGATCGACCTGCGCTCGGACACGGTCACCCAGCCGACCGACGGCATGCGCGAGGCGATGGCCACCGCGCCCGTCGGCGACGACCAGTTCGGCGAGGACCCGAGCGTCAACCTGCTCCAGGAGCGCGTCGCGGCGCTGCTCGGCAAGCAGGCTGGGCTGTGGGTGCCGACCGGGCACATGGCCAACCAGCTGGCGCTGAAGGCCTTCACCCAGCCCGGTGACGAGGTGATCGTCGGGCGCGAGACGCACGCCGTCTGGCACGAGACCGGCGCCGGCGCCGCCAACGCCGGCGTGCAGTTCAGCGAGATCGGGAGTGACGGGACGTTCAGCGCCGGCGACCTCGTCGCGGCGATCAAGCCGCGCGGCCACCTGATCTTCCCGCCGTCGACGCTCGTCGAGGTCGAGAACACGCAGAACCGGATGGGCGGGATCGTCTGGGCGCCGGACGAGCTGCGCGCGATCGGCGCGGCCGCGCGCGAGCACGACCTCGCGTCCTATCTCGACGGCGCGCGGCTGCTCAACGCCGCGGTCGCCGGCGGCGATGATCCGGCAGCCCTCGCAGCGCCGTTCGACCTCGTGACGATCGCGATCTCCAAGGGCCTCGGCGGACCGGCCGGGTCGGTGCTCGCGGGCTCGGCCGGCGACATCGCCCGGCTCGTACGGTTCCGGCGGATGCTCGGCGGCGCGCTGCGGCAGGCCGGGATCCTCGCCGCCGCCGGGCTGTACGCGCTGGAGCATCACGTCGACCGCCTGGCCGACGATCACGCCAACGCTCGGATCATCGGCGAGCGCCTGGCGACGGTTCCCGGCGTGCGGATCGATCTCGACCGCCTGGCGACCAACATCGTCGTCTTCCACCTGCAGCCCGGCGGTCCGGATGCCGCGCAGGTCGTGCGGCGCGCAGGCGAGGCCGGGGTCCTGGTGCTCGCGTTCGCCGCCAGGACGGTCCGCGCGGTGACGCACCTCGACGTCGACGCCGATGCCTGTCACGCCGCCGCCGAGGTGCTCGCCACGGCAGCCGCGCCCGATCCCAGCTGACCGGCGCGTCAGCTTCAGGCCGACCGGTACTCTTGTACTGCGCGAATCGTGATGCCGATTCGCCGTCCCACGACGCGGAGAAGAGTCATGCAGCGAGCCCTGAGGATGATCACCACGCTTGTGAGTGCGCTTGCGCTGCTGGCGCTGACGGCGAGCGCCGCGAGCGCCGATCTGCCGCGCCAGGTCCAGGCCGACGCGGCGGCATCCGCCTTCCGCGCCGCCAAGGTGAACATCCCGGTTCGTGCGCCGGCCCTCCCGGCCGGTGCCCAGGTCCTGAAGTACAAGTTCGGCCCGATGACGATCCAGCCGGGGCAGAACTACATCAACGTCGACGTGCAGAAGGAACGCCCGGCCGTCGACGGCTGGATCGTCGGCTTCCGCCCGGGCCTCGTCTACGCCGACAACGGCAAGAGCCCGAGCGTCAACATCGTCCACCTGCACCACGCGGTGTGGCTCGTCGGCGAGCCCGGCGGCCAGCTCAAGCCGACGTTCGCCGCCGGCGAGGAGAAGACGTACTTCAACACCCCGCCCGGCTACGGCTGGCGGTACACGACCAAGCAGACGTGGCTGATCAACCACATGATCCACGACCTGACGCCGACCGAGCAGAAGGTCTACCTGACGTTCGAGCTGGTGTTCATCCCGGACACCGCTCCGCAGGCCGCCGGGATCAAGCGCGTCGACACCCAGTGGATGGACGTCGAGGGCGTCAAGCCGTACCCGGTGTTCGATGTCAAGCGCGGCTCGGGCACGAAGAATCGCTTCACGTTCCCGACGCAGGCCAAGAACGCCTACGCCGGTGGCCGCGTGCGCAACCAGTGGGTCGCCGACCGCGACGCGACCCTCGTCGCCACCGCCGGGCATCTGCATCCCGGCGGGCTGTACACGGACCTGACGCTCACGCGCGATGGCAAGACCGTGCGGATCTTCCGCTCGCGCGCCAACTACTTCGATCCCGTCGGAGCGGTCTCATGGGACGTCGCGATGTCCGCCACCGCCCCGGACTGGAAGGTCGCGATCAAGAAGGGGGACGTCCTGGCGACGACCGCGACCTACGACACGTCACGCGCCTCGTGGTACGAGGTGATGGGCATCATGCCCGTGGCGATCACGGAAGGTCCCGACGGCGGCGTCGATCCGTTCACGCAAAAGGTCGACCAGTCCGACTACCTGACGCACCCGCGGCTGAAGGAGAACATCGACGAGAACGTGCGCAAGGCCAACCCGGCCTACTCCAACGCGCTGCGCTCGCGTCCCGGCCCGCTGGTCGACACCGTCGTGATCAAGAACTACACCTACCAGCAGGGCGACCTTACGCTGCGCGGCAAGGCCGGGCGCCCGGCGACCGTTCGTCAGGGCCAGCAGCTGACGTTCGTCAACAAGGACCCGATCAACGTCGCCTTCCACACGATCACCGCCTGCCGCGCGCCGTGCAGCACGACGACCGGCATCGGCAACCCGCTGGCCGACGGCAACGGCGGCTTCGACTCCGGCGAGCTGGGCTTCGGCCCGACGATCTCCGCGCAGTCCTACACCGGCGAGTCGAGCGACAGCGTTCCGTTCACGTCCGTCGTCGACATCCCCGCCAAGCCGACCGACTGCGCGCCGATCGGCCTTGCCGCCGTGATCAAGAACGGCTGCGTCGGTTCGGCGACGTGGAAGACGCCGAAATCGCTCGCGGTGGGGACGTACACGTACTTCTGCCGCGTGCACCCGTTCATGCGCGGCGCCTTCCGCGTCTTGCCGGGCAAGAAGACCTAGCGCCGTTTGGCGACGATCCCGTCCGGCACGGGCGGGATCGTCTGCGGCGTCCCCCAGCCAGGAGCAGCGCCGCGTGACGACGTCCGAGATCAACCAGACCCTGCGCGCGCTGTCGAGCCTCTGGTGGCTGGTCGCGCTGTTCGGACTCGCGACGTTCGGCCTCGGCATCTTCTTCGTCGCCTCGCCGCACGAGACGCTCAGCACCTTCACCGTCGTCGCCGGCATCTTCCTGCTCGTCGACGGCGTTGTCGCGCTCGCCGGGTCGGTGTTCGGATCCGGTGACGGGCGCGGACTGCTGGCGCTCGTCGGCGTGCTCAGCGCAATCGCCGGACTGGTGCTGATCAAGCAGCCGTTCCAGACGCTGCTCGTCTTCACGCTGATCGTCGGCGTCTGGTTCGTCGTCGCCGGCGTCGTGCGGGCGATGGTCGCCGTCGCCACGCCGGAGGGTCGTGGCGCGAATCTCGCGCTCGCCGCAATCGACGTGATCGGCGGCATCGTGATCTTGTCGTGGCCGCACCTGGGCCTGACGACGCTCGCCGTCCTGATCGGCATCACGCTGATCGTCCGCGGGCTGCTGCTCGTCGCTGCCGGCGTGGCGGTGCGCTCGGTCGGTGGCGCGCTCGAGCTCGCCGGCTGAGCTGGCTTGGCGAATCTGATCGCCGCCGACCTTCGGTACCCCAGTCCGGTCCCCCACGGGGCTTCACCTGCGCGACGAGCGGTGTTCTCAGCGTGGCACGGTGGCTCGCAGGACGAAGCAGCCACCGGCGGCCGGGCCCGCCTCCAGCCGCCCGCCGCGAGCGCCGAGCCGCTCGCGCAGTCCGCGCAGGCCGTTGCCGGTTCCTGCGCCGGAGAGCGCGGGCTCGTGACTGGCCGTCGCGTTGACGACGCGGACCTCGGTCGCGTTCGGCCCGGCGTCAATGGTGATCTGCACCGCGGCACCGGCGGCGTAGCGCATCGCGTTGGTCAGGCCTTCGCGCACGACGCCATAGACCAGCGCGGCAGGCGCCCCGCCCAGACCGTCGCAATCCCCGCGCAGGCGTAGGGTCACGTCCACGCCGCTGCCAGCCGCACGCGCCACGAGTTCGTGCACGAGCTCAAGGTCCGCGTCGGGCGTCTCGGTCCCAGGCTCGTCGTCGAGCAACGCGACGAGGAGCCCGATGTCCTGCTCGGCCTGTCGGGCGGCGACGGCGATCACGTCCATCGCCTCGGCGGCGAGCTCCGGCGCGGCGGCCGTCAGTCGCTGGCCAGCCGTCGCCTGCACGACGATGACGCTGATCGCGTGGGCCACGATGTCGTGCAGCTCCGACGCGATCCGCGCGCGCTCGTAGCGGACCGAGAGCTGCGTGTACGCCTCGCGCTCCGTCTCGAGCTCGCGGCCGCGAGCAGCCAGGCGGGCGACGACGCGCTCGCGCTCGCCCAGGAGATACCCGATGGCCCAGCCGGTGCTCACCATCAGCGTGAGCGGCACAAGCGAGTCTCCGGTTCGCAGCGCAGGCCATGCGCCGGCTGCGACCAGGACGATTGTGAGGGCCCCACTGCCGCGCCACGGTAGCCGCCGCCCGGCGGCAAAGGCCGGCAGCGCAAGGAGCAGGTCGCCGCCGAGCGGTAGCGGCGCCGACCCGGTGGCGCCGAGCAGGAGAAGCACGCCGACGGCGACCAGCGTGGTGACCAGCGCGCGCCGCGCGCTCATTGTCCGCCCGCGAGCGGCAGCAGGGCGACGGTGTGCATGACGCCGCTGTCGGTCGTGGCCTCCAGCCGCCCGCGGTGCAGCGCGACCCGCTCCCGAGCGCGCTCGATCGCCGGCGACGTCGAACCGCGGCGTGAGCGCCCGGAGACGGTCAGCTTCAGCGCATCGTCGTGGAAGGCAACGCAGACGTCGACGGCGGAGTCGTGCTGGACGCTGTCGAGCAGGTGTTCGACCACGCGGTAGGCCGACAGCTCGACACCGGCCGGGAGCACCCGCGGGCTTCCCTCAACGCGCAGCCGCGCATCGGGACCGGTGGCCCGAACGAGCAGCGCTTCCAAATGCGTCAGCGTCGGCTGCGGCGCGGTCGGACTCGCCCCGTCGCCCTCGCGGCGCAGCGCGCCGACCAGGCCACGCATCTCCTCAAGCGTGCTCCGACTCTGCTGCTCGATAGCGCGCAGCGTCTCGTCCGGTGGACCGTTGCGGTCCTCGGCCAAGCGAGCGAGCGCTGCCAAGCGCTGGTGCAGTAGGAGGTCAAGCTCGGCCGACATGCGCGCCCGGTCGGACGCGACCTCCAGTCGCGCACACTCGTCGCGGACCGCACGCAGCTGCGTCGTCTGCTCGGCGAGATGCTCTGCGAGCACGCGCCGACCGCGAATGAGCAGACCGACGGCGAACACTGCCCCAGTCAACGCCAGGAACGCCGGAATGGCGACAGGCCCGACAGCTCGATCGTCGAGCAGGACGACCACGACCAAGGTGCCCGCGAGGCCCACGCCGACCAGCTGGTCGCGCTGACGCGCCCGTTGAGCGGCCGTGAACGCGACGACGAAGGCCAGCGCGAACACGATGCCGCAGCGGATCAACGAGCCGAACACCAACTCGTGCAAAACCAGCCCGCCGAGCGCTGCGCCTGCGGCCGCCGGCAGCGCTACCCGCCGCCACAACACGGGAACCGTGACAAACGCGAAGAGCGGAATCGCCGCCGGCGAAGCGTGGATCGTCTTGTCCGTGACGTTGTAGAGCATCAGCGCAAGCCCCGCCAGCACAAAGACCAGCGCGAGGACGACGTCCTGCCGGCTCAGCGTTGTCGTCTCGGAAGAAGGCATGTTCGGCATCGTCGCGACTCATGGGCACCGTGTCGTCACCCCCGTGAATGATCGGGCCTCTGAGCCGTCACCCGCGAAGACTACGGCCGGTCATCGAGGCGCGTCTAGGCTCCGTCCATGGACGGCCCGTTTGTCACCATCCTGTTCACCGACATCGTCGGTTTGACAGCGCTGTATGACCGGCTCGGCGACGACGCGGCCGACACACGACGCCGCGCGTGCTTCGCCGCGCTGCGCGAGGCGCTCGCCGCGCACGATGG
>JBBRFO010000074.1:0-15168 GCA_038224135.1 Solirubrobacterales bacterium | reverse complement strand
GTAGGTCTCGCGGCGGACGACGACGCGGGCATCGCCGCCCGAGCAGAAGATCACCGGCGGCCGCAGCGCGCCGTTGTAGGTGTTGGCCATCGCATGACCGTAGGCTCCCGTCGCCGGGGTGACGAGCACATCCCCGGGCCGCGGGTCGGCGAGGTCGGCGTCGCGGATCAGGATGTCACCGGATTCGCAGTGCTTGCCGACGACGTGGCAGCGCGTGCCGCCGCCGGGCCGGCCGGAGACCTGGACCTCGTAGCGCGCGCCGTAGAGCATCGGCCGCAGGTTGTCCGACATGCCGCCGTCGACGGCGACGTAGGTGTCGACGTTGCGCTTGATGCTCTGCACGGTGTACAGGGTGACGGTCGAGGGCCCGACGAGCGCGCGCCCCGGCTCGTCGATCACGCGCTTGCCCGGCCCGAGCACGTCGGCGACGGCGTCGAGCTTCGCCGCCACGTAGTCCTCGATCGTCGGCACCTCGTCGTGCGCGCCGTAGGCGATGCCCAGCCCGCCGCCGAGGTTGTACGTCCCGAAGTCGCCGAGCGGTGCGAGCGCTTCCAGCGCGCGGCGGAACGGCTCCAGGTCGAGGATCTGCGAGCCGATGTGGCAGTGCAGGCCTCGCAGGTCGATCGCGGCGCTGGCCTGTGCGCGCTCGATCGCCGCGGGCGCGTGGCGCAGGTCGAAGCCGAACTTCGTGTTCGGGCCGCCGGTCGAGATCGCCGGATGGGTCTCCGGGCTGACGCCGGGCGCGATCCGCAGCAGGACCGGCTGCGGCGGTCCGCCGGCGCCGAGGTCGTCGAGCACGTCGAGGTCGCGCAGGTTGTCGACGACGATCGTCCCGACGCCCGCGGCGCGCGCGGCCGCCAGCTCCTCGTGGGTTTTGGCATTGCCGTGCAGGTGGATGTGGCCGGGATCGATGCCGGCGCGCAGCGCCAGCTCCAGCTCGCCGCCGCCGGCGACGTCGCAGCCGATCCCCTCCTCCCAGAGCAGGCGGTAGATCGCGGTGCAGGGGAACGCCTTGGAGGCGAAGACGACCTCGTGCTCGTCCCCGTGCGCGGCGAAGGCGCTGACGAAGGCCCGCGCCCGGGCACGGATGTCGTCCTCCGCGACGATGTACGCCGGCGTCCCGAACTGGGCCGCCAGCTCGACCGTGTCGCAGCCGCCGATCTCGATCCGACCGCGCTCGTCGATCCGGCTTCCCAGCGGATACACATGGGAGAGCTGTTGCGCAGCGGCCATCGGCGGCGCATCATGCCACGCCGTGCGCACCGTCAACATCGACCCGCCGGCCGAGATCGCCACGCGCGACGGGCTCGCCTACGCCCTGTTCCTGCCGCCGGGTGACCCCGCCGCTGGCGTCGTCGTGCTGCACGGCGCCGGGTCGCGCAAGGAGTCGCACTTCGACTTCGCACGCCGCTGCCGCGCGTACGGCCTGGCGGCGGTGGCCGTCGACCTGCGCGGGCACGGCGCCAGCGATGGAGAGCTCGGTGGCGGCCCGTCCGCCGACGTCGCTGCGCTCGCCGATCTGCTGCGCGAGAACGGCGCCGCGCGGATCGGGCTGCGCGGATCGAGCATGGGCGGCTACCTGGCGCTCGTCGCGGCCGATGCGGCGCGGGCCGATGCGGTCGTGGCGATCTGCCCCGCACCCGCCGACGGCCTGCGCCGCGGGCTGGCCGCCGGGCGGCTCGATGCCCGCACGGACGCGGCCGCGCTCGACGCGTTCCTGGTCGCCAACGATGCGGTGCAGGCCGCTCGCGCGCTGCGTTGCCCGCTGCTGCTGCTCCACGCCGAGGGTGACGAGATCGTCCCGGCCGAGCACTCGCGCGAGCTGCACGCCGCGGCGACGGGCAGCCGGCTCGTCGTCGTCCCCGGCGGCCACCACCGCTCGGTCCAGCACGACGGCGAACTACAGGACCTCAGCGTGCGGTTCCTGCTGCACGCGTTCGCCGCCGGATGAGCCTCGCGGTGCCCTGCGTTAGGCGGTCGCGGCGCTCGGCGGCGTCGCCACGGCCGGCGCACCGTCGGCCCGCAGGCTGCCATGACGGCGAAGCACGACGGCCAGCCAGACGGTTCCGGCGATCATCATCGCCACGCTCTGCAGCTGCGGCACCGTCAGACCCAGCAGCACCTGGTCGTTGCGGCGCAGGAACTCGACCAGCAGCCGCTCGGTCCCCGCCAGCAGCAGCCACAGCGCGAACAGCACACCCGGGCGAAAGACGTCGCGCAGCGTCCACAGCAACCAGGCGATCAGGCCCATGGCAACGGTTTCGTAGATCGGCGTCGGATGCACCGTCTCGCCGGGAGCGGTCGGCACCGTCCCGTGCGGGTAGCCCATCGCCCACGGCCCGTCCCACGCCTTGCCGTAGTCGCCGTCGCCGGAAAGCTGGCAGCCGATCCGCCCGATCGCGTTGCCGACGGCCAGCGGGACGGCGGCCATGTCAAGCATCTGCAGGCCGAGCCAGCGCTTCCGTCGCGCCCACCAGCAGACCGCCGCGGCGCCACCGATGACGCCGCCGTACCAGACCAGACCGGAGCCGGAGAAGATCGACCCGATCACGTCCCCGCGGACCTGGTCGAGGTTCTCGAGCATCCAGATCAGCCGCGCCCCGACGAGCCCACCGACCAGCGCCGCGAAGATCATCTCGTAGGCCCAGTCGAGCGGCTTGCCCTGCTCCTTCATCCGCCGGTGGATGACCGAACCGGACGCCAGGAAGCCCAGCGCGAACATCAGCCCGAACGTCTTGATCGGGAGGCCGAAGAGGTCGATCTCGGGCTGCACGACCGCGACTCTACGAGGGTCTAGAGGTAGTTCAGCGGGTTGGTGACCGCGCCGCTGATCCGCACCTCGAAGTGCAGGTGCGGACCGAAGCACAGGCCGGTGCAGCCGGAGATGCCGATGATCTGTCCCTTGGCGACGGTCTGCCCGACGCTGACGCCGATGCTCGACTGGTGGGCGTAACACGTCGACAGCGTCGCGGTGTGCTGCAGGCAGGTGTAGTTGCCGTAGCCGCCGGTCGGTCCCGCAAGTGCCACCCGGCCGCCGAGGGCAGCGTGGATCGGCGTGCCTGAGGGGACGCCGATGTCAATGCCGGGATGGCACGCCTCCCAGGCGCGCCGCTCGCAGAACTGCGAGGTGATCGGGCCGTTGACCGGCCAGATCATCTGCCCGCTGCCGCCCTTGATCGGCTGATCGGGCAGCACGCCGGCGGCCGCGTTCTGCAGCACGCCGGCGATTCTCGCCTGCGTCGCCTTCATCGCTGACAGCGAGCCCTCGAGCTTGACCCGCTCGACGCGCACGTGCGACAACGCCTCGGCCTTGCCCTGGCGCGTGCGGTCGTAGCCGACCCGCGTGTCGATCAGGGTCTGCTTGACGGCGGCGATCTCGTTGCGGCGCGTCGCAATGCGCGCCGCGAGTGCCTGCTGGCGGCCCTGCAGGCGATCGAGCTGGGCCGCGGTGTCGCGGGCGTCGCGCTTGGCGTTGCGCACCGTGCTGACGATCCGCCGGTCCTGGTCGTTGATGCGCGAGAGGAACTCCCCGCGCTGGAGCAGCTCCGCGAAACCGGTCGAGTTGAGCATCACGGTGATCAGGTCGGGCTTGTCGGCCTCGTACAGCTGGACGAGCCGGGCTGCGAGCACGCGGCGCGCGACGGCGAACCGCGCCTTCAGCCGCACCTGACGACGACGCTGGTAGCGCAGATCACTCTGCGTCTGCTGAAGATCGCCCTGCGCCTGATCGAGATCGCTCTGGACTGCTGCTTCGCGCGCCTGCAGGCCACCGATCTTCCCCTGCAGCCGGTTGACGCGTGCCGTCCAGCGGGCAATGTCCTGGCTGAGGACACGCTCGGTGCCCTTTTTGCGGCCAATCTTGCCCTGCGTCGTCTGGATCTGCTGCTGCAGGCGGTTGATCTGCTGCTGGTGCGTCGCGCCACTCGACCCCATCGGAAGCGCGCCCCAGAGGACGAGCGGGAACGCGAGCGCGAGCACGAGCGCTGGGGCGAGGCGCGGGCGCATGCGGCGCCGGAAGCTATGAGCCACGTCGGTCATCGGTCAACAGCTGCAACGAGGCCTGCGAGGTGAGCTGTCGGGCTCGCGCTGGTGTCGCGCTACGCGGGCGGCAGTGCCCGCGATTCGCCCCGGAGGACGACGTCGTCCCCAGTGGGTCCCCCGCTTCCCTGGTCTTTCCAGGGAATTCGGCCTTCGCCAGAGTACCAGCGGGCGGCGCGAGCGGCGGCGATTTGGGACGAATTTATGTCGACGCGCGAGGATGCGGGGCATGAACTCGACATCCCGGTTGGGACGCGATCGCGGACTTCAGGCGCGCATGCTGCTGACGCTGTTCCTGCTCGGCCTGCTGTACGTCGTCTTCATGGCCGTGCTGTTCGCGGCCGGCACGGGCGCCGTGACGATGGCGCTGATCGCCGCGGCGTTCCTCGCGCTGCAGTACTTCACCTCCGACAAGATCGCCCTGGCCTCGACGGGCGCGAAGATCGTCGAGCCGGCCGAGCAGCCCGAGCTGCACGGGATGATCGACCGGCTCTGCGTGCAGGCCGACCTGCCCAAGCCGCGCGTGGCGATCATCGAGTCGAGCGTTCCCAATGCCTTTGCGATGGGCCGCTCGCCCAAGCACGCCACCGTCGCGGCGTCGACGGCGATCATCGACCTGCTCTCGCCCGCGGAGCTGGAGGGCGTGATCGCACACGAGCTCTCGCACGTCGCCAACCGCGACGTCGCGCTGATGACGATGGCGAGCTTCTTCGCGTCGGTCGCCTCGATGATCCTCCAGTTCGGCTTCTTCTTCGGCGGCGGCCAGCAGGACGACGAGGACGGCCCCGGATTCTTCGCGGTGATCGTGGCCGCGGCGATGGTCTACGCGATCTCGTTCGTGCTGATGCGGGCGCTGTCGCGCTACCGCGAGTACGCCGCCGACCGCGGCGCGGCCGAGCTGACCGGCCGGCCGAGCGCGCTGGCCTCCGCGTTGCTGAAGATCAGCGGCCAGATCGAGCACGCGCCGCAGGTCGACCTGCGCCAGGCCCACGCCGAGCTCAACGCCTTCTACATCGTCCCGGTCGGCCTCAAGCGCGGCCTGGGGAACCTGTTCTCCACGCATCCGCCGATGGAGGACCGGATCGCGCGGCTGCAGGCGATGGAGTCCAGCCTGCAGCGCTCGGCGCCACTGCGTGACAGCGCGCCGCTCGCGATCTGATGGGCCTGCTCGACAACGTCCTCGGCCGGCGCCGCGTGGCGAAGCCCGCGAGCGACCGGCTGTTCGCGATCACCACCGCCTACCTCGACCTCCAGGCTCGCAGCGGCGTCGTCACCCGTGGCACCGCGGCGATCGTCTTCCAGCCGTTGGCGACCGGCGACTTCGAGCAGGTCGTCGCCGGCGTCGAGTCGGTCGTGCGCGGCATGGGCGAGGAGACGGCGTCGACGATCGAGCGCCAGACCGACAGTTTCGGGTACCACTGGATCATCGTCCGCGACCCCGACGTCGACGACCTGACGGTGGCGATCAACGCGGTCGGCGACGAACTCCAGCTGAGCGGCTACGCCGACCGCATCCTCTGCGCGGTGTTCGGCTTCGAGGACACCGCCCACGCGCCGCTGTACCTGATCTACAACTACAAGCGCGGGTCCTGGTACCCGTTCGCGCCGGCGGCGGGCGGCGGGCCGGCGTCCCAGGAGCGCGACAGCGAGCGCGAACTGCGCCTGCGCGCCCTGCTCGGCGACGGGCTGCCGGTCGAGCCGGAGATCGCGCGCTGGTTCCCGCTCTGGGGCATCCCGATCTGATCATCGTCCCCGTGCCCGCGTCGCGATACGCTGGCGCGGCCCTCACCCCACCCTGCAAGGAGCGTCCATGGCCGGTCTCGGCGGACGGATGTCAACCGTCATCAAGGCGAAGGTCTCGAAGATCCTCGACAAGGCCGAGGACCCGGCCGAGACCCTCGACTACAGCTATCAGAAGCAGCTCGAGTCGCTGCAGAACGTCAAGAAGGGCATCGCCGACGTCGTCACGGCGAAGAAGCGCCTGCAGATGCAGTCGGTGAAGCTCGAGGAGTCGGTCGTCAAGCTCGACACCCAGGCTCGCCAGGCGCTGGCCCAGGGCAACGAAGAGCTCGCGCGGACCGCGCTGGAGCGCAAGAACGTCGCCCAGACCGAGCTTCAGACGCTCGACTCGCAGGTCAGCGACCTCGAGGCCCAACAGGTCAAGCTGACCGAGTCCGAGCAGAAGCTGCGGACCAAGATCGAGGCATTCCGGACCAAGAAGGAGGTCATCAAGGCGCAGTACTCCGCCGCCGAGGCCCAGGTCCGCATCTCCGAGGCCGCGACCGGCGTCGGTGAGGAGATGGCCGATGTCGGCCTGGCGATGCAGCGCGCCGTCGACAAGACGGAGAACATGAAGGCCCGCGCCGATGCCGTCTCCGAGCTCGAGGCCGCGGGGACGTTCGAGGACCTGACAGCGCTCGGCAGCGGCGACGACGACATCGATCGCCAGCTCAAGGAACTGTCCAGCACGAGCGCCGTCGACGACGACCTCGCCCGGATGAAGGCCGAACTGGGCGGCGGAGCCGCTCCGGCGGCCGAGCTGCCCGCGCCGGAGGCGCCGCCTGCCGACCCGCAGGAAGGAACGCCCGCATGATCGTCCGCATCGCAGCAGACGGGCAGTACGAGCTGACCGACGACGTGCTCGCGCGCGTCAACGAACTCGACAACGCCGCGGTCGCCGCGGCCGACGCCGACGACGAGCCGACGTTCCTGCGGCTGCTCGCCGACATGGTCGCGCTGGTGCGCAGCGAGGGCGGGCGCCTGGCGGACGATGACCTGCGCGGGTCTGACGTGATCATCCCGCCGGCCGACAGCACGCTCGCCGAGGCGCGCGCCGACTTCACCGGCGAGGGCCTGATCCCGGACGGGATGGGCGCCGAAGGGCCTTCCTAGAGAGCCGCGGGCTCGATCGCCCAGGCGCGGGCGAGGTTGCCCGCCGCCATCGCGCCGACGAGCTCGTCGAAGCCCGGGTCGGCCGGCGGCAGCAGCGGCTGCCCGTCGGCCGTCGCGGCGCGCAGCACGCGCTCGCTCGACTCCTGGGCGAGCCGGCGGATGCGGTCCAGGTCGACGCCGACAAGCTCGCCGTCGCGCTTGACCATGCGCCCGGCCACGAGGACATGCTCGACGTTCGACGGATTCGCCTGCGCGACGATCGTCCCGACGGCGTCGGCGATCGGCGTCATGTTCAGCCGCCGGCCGCCGAGCACGACGACGTCGGCCTGCTTGCCCGGTGTCAGCGATCCGATCCGGTCCTCGATGCCGAGCGCGTGCGCGCCGTTGCGCGTCCCCCAGCCGAGCGCGTCGCGCACCGTCAGGCTGAGCGTCTCGGGCAGCTCGTTGCGCGCGTTGGCGCGGTCGTTGTCGATGCAGCGCAGGAACGCCAGCGCGATCCGCATCTGGGCGAACATGTCGCCCGAGTTGGAGGAGATCACGTCGCAGCTGAGGCTTGGCCGCATCCCGCGCTCCAGCGCGCGGACGATCACAGGGTGACCCATCCCCATCTGCAGCTCGGTCTCCGGGCTACAGGAGATCTTGCAGCCGGCGTGCGCGAGCCGGTCGAAGTCGCGGTCGTCGAGCGTGTTGCAGTGGACGTGGATCTGATCAGGCCCGAGCAGGCCGTGGCGTTGCAGCTCGGGCACGCCCTCGGTGATCGCCGACCCCCATGAGCAGCCGGTGTGCAGCACGGTCGGGACGCCCAGATCGCGCGCCGACCGCGCCTCGGCGATCGTCAGCTCGAATGGCAGCAGGCCGGTCTCGGTCAGCGCGATGCCCATCGTCACCAGGCCGTCGTCGCCGGGCAGTTCGTCGTTGCGGATCCGCCGCGCGTCGGCCAGCCGCGCCGCGTGGTCGGCGAATCCCGGCTGCGCTGACGGAGCCGGGAAGTAGCCGTAGCCGAAGACCGCGCGGATGCCCGCCTCGCGCAGCCCCGCCAGCGCCGCGTCGGCGTGCTGCGGCGTGTTGTTGCAGTGCGAGAAGTCGAGGATCGTCGTGACACCGGCGTCGAGCGCCTCGAGCGCGCCCACGAGGTTGCCGGCGTGGACGTCGTCGGCCGAGCAGTTCGGGGAGATCCGCTGGCGGATGCCGCGGAAGTAGTCGCGCAGCGTCCAGTCGGCACAGATCCCGCGCAGGCAGGTCTGCCACGTGTGCCGGTGCGTGTCGACGAAGCCCGGCAGCACGATCTGCCCCGTGGCATCCAGCACGCTCGCGCCCGATGCCTCCAGCTGCGGCCCGACGGCGGCGATCCGGTCGTCCTCGATCAGCACGTCGCCCGGCGTCAGGTCGCCGATCGCATCGTCCATCGACACGACGTGACCGCCGCGGATCAGCAGGCGCTCGGGCATCTGACGCCGACCCTACAGGCGGCTACGGGTCGCGCTACAGCCCGTCAGGGTGGCGGGCCTTGAAGCCTGCCGTGCGGCGCAGTGCGGGGCGCCAGCGGGGGCCCTTGCCGCCGCCCGGGTCGCCGGCGGCGCTCGTGTCGAGCCGCAGGCCCGCGATCACGACGAAGGCGTGACCGGGGTTGGTGTAGACCGTGACCCAGTCGCCGCGACCGGACGCGCCCCAGCTCATGAACGACGAGGAGTCGAGCGGATCGTCAAGCAGGTCGCCGCCGTGCAGCGCGAACGAGACGGTGCCGGAGCAGTCGTAGCCGCGCGAGAGGAAGTCCCTGTGGCCACCGCCGTAGACGTAGGGGCGGCCGATGATCCTATTGGCGGCCGCGATCGCCTGCTGGACGGCCTCTGGCGCATCGGCTGGGGCCGCCGCCTTGCCGTTGGGCAGCAGCTTCGCGTCCTCGCCGGCGACCTGCTCGGCGTCGGCCGGGTTGCCCTCGCCGAAGGCGCTGCCACCCATCAGCGGCGGCGGCGTCGCAGACACCTGCGCGGCAGCCGGGGCTGCCAGCGCGCAACTCAGCGCAAAGGCGATCAGGTATGCGAAAGACGTGCGGGGCACTCTGGGGGGAAATCGTTCGTGAGCCTCCGGGGTTAGCTGACGGGCTGGCGCGGAACGAACCGGCGCCTCACGCAGAACTCTGCGCGATTAGCCCCAACTACGTGGTTCCCCCGGTCCCCATGAGGGGATTCGGCGATTGCGGAAGTGTACAGAACTCTCGGACGGAAGCCTTGTGGGGCGCATCAGCCCGCCAATGATCTAGCCTCGCCCGTCGATGCGCACGGTGCTCCAGCACGACGGTCGACGCCGCGCGCTCGCCGCGATCGCGCTCGCGGCGATGGCGATGGGCCTGGCCGCCTGCGGCAGCGGCACGCGGACCGTCACCCAGCCCGCTGCGGCGATCGGCACGAGCGGTCAGAGCGCGGCCGCCGTTCCCGACCTCGCGTTCCCCGTCCTGGCGACCAAGAACACGACACGCGTCGCGAGCGCCGACCCGGTCATCACCGGCGCCGCCGTCGCGCGGGCGGTCTTTCCCGGCGGGGACACCGTCCCGCCGCCGTCTGCGGTCGCGCTCGCCGACCGCCGCGACTGGCGCGCCGCGATCGCCGGCGCCGTCCTCATGGCGCCGCCGATCCGCGCACCGCTGCTGTTCACCGACACCGGTGATATTCCCGATGTGACGCGTGCGGCGCTGAGCGCGCTGGCGCCGACCGGCATCGGCGAGAACGGGCCGCAGGCGCTGCGGCTGGGCACGGCGGCCTCCGCGCCCGGCCTGCGCAACCGCGACGTCGCCGGCAACGACGCCGCGACGCTCGCGGCGAACATCGATGCGCTGCGGACCGAGCTCGCCGGTCGCGCCAGCCCGAGCGTCGTCGTCGTCTCGGCCGACGCGCCGTCCTACGCGATGGCCGCGGCCGCATGGGCGGCGAAGTCCGGCGACCCGGTCCTGTTCGTCACGCGCGGCGGCGTGCCCGAGCCCACCCGCAGGGCGATCGCCGCCCACGGGCGTCCGCGGATCTACCTGCTCGGCCCCGCGACCGTCGCCTCGCCGGCCGTCGCGCGGCAGCTGCAGACGCTCGGCACCGTGTCGCGAATCGGCGCTTCCAGCGCGGCGGCGACGGCCGTCGCATTCGCGCGCTACCGCGACGGGCGCTTCGGCTGGGGCGTGATCGATCCCGGGCACGGCTTCGCCGTCGCCTCCCCCACGCGACCCGCCGACGCCGGGGCCGCCGCGGCGCTGGCGGCATCGGGCTCCTACGGGCCGCTGCTGCTCAGCGACCCCAAGGGCGGGCTGCCGAGCGCGGTCCGCAACTACCTGCTGGACGTGCGCCCCGGCTACTCCAGCGACCCGGTCCGCGGGGTCTACAATCGCGCCTGGATCGTCGGAGACGCGCGTGCGGTCACCGCCGCGACGCAGGCGTCGATCGACGGACTGCTCGAGATCCAGCCGATCAGCCAACGACCACCCGAGAGCCCGTGAGCGAAGCCGAAGATCCAATCCTGCGCGCCGCCGACGCCGTCACGGTCGACGACGTCCGCAAGCTGATGGGCGCCTCGACGCCCCACTTCGCGCTGCAGCTGCGCAACCGCATCGCGCGGCTGATCGCGCCACTCCCCGCAGGCCACCCCGCGCGCGCGGAGGGCGAGGCCGAGATCGCGCGTCTCGACCTGCTCGGCCGTGACGGCGAGCTGCGCGGGCGGCCGGCCGAGGACGGGCTCGGCCCGCTCGCGTCCGTCAGCGACCCGCGCTGACGAGCGTCGCATGGCCGACCTCCCCGCCCGTGAGCTGACCGGTCCGGGGAGTGATCTGCCCGGACCGTTCGCCGTCGGCGAGTGGGCGGCGGGTTTCCGCGATTTCCTGCGGGCGCGGCCGCGCATCCAGCTGCTCGGCGAGGTGACGAACCTGCGTCGCACGAAGGTCCGGACGTACTTCGAGCTGCGCGATGCGACCGGCGCCGTCAACTGCTCGGTCTGGAACACGCGGCTCGACGCGCTGCACCTGCCGGACGGCCTGTTCGCCGACGGTGCGCAGGTGATCGCGGCCGGCGGCCCGGACTACTACGCGGGCAGCGCGACGGCCTCGCCGGCGTTCTCGTTCGACGTCAGCGCGATCCGCATCGCCGGCGAAGGCGACATGCTCGCGCGCTTGGCCGAGCTGCGCCGCCGGCTCGAGGCCGAAGGCCTGTTCGAGCCGCAGAAGCTGCTGCCGCGCCCGAGCCTGCCGCGCACGATCGGCGTCGTCACCGGCGAGTCGGGCAAGGCCCGCGATGACGTGCTCGCAGGTCTGGCGCGGCGCGGCTGGGCCGGGCGGATCGTCTGGGCCTTCGCCCCCGTGCAGGACCGCAAGGCCGCACCGGCGATCGGCCGGGCCCTGCAGGAGCTGGCGGCGATCGAGGAGGTCGACGTGATCATCGTCGCCCGCGGCGGCGGCTCGCTGATGGACCTGTTCGCGTTCTGCGACGAGACGCTGTGCCGCACGGTCGCGCTGCTGCGAGCGCCGGTCATCGCGAGCGTCGGCCACCACACCGACCGCACGTTGATCGACGACGTCGCAGCCGTCAGCTGCTCGACGCCGACACATGCGGCCGAGGCCGCCGTCCCGCTCGACATCGCCGCCGAGCGACGCCTGGCGCACGCGCGGGCGGGCCAGCTGGTGGGACACGGGCGCCGCGCCGTCGTCACGCGCGCGCAGCGGCTCGCGGCGCTCGCGCGTGTCCCCGGCGAGCACGTCGCCCGCCAGCGCCGGCGCCTGCACCAGGAGCTGCGTGAGCTGCGCGCCAGCGCAGCTCGGAGGGTCGGCGACGAGCGCGCCCGCACTGCCGTCCGCGCCGAGGTCCTGCGGCGCAAGGCGTCCGCGACCGCGGGCGCGGAGGCGATCGAGCGGCGCCGCGCGCTCGACGGGCTGTCACTGGCGCTGACCGCGCACGACCCGCGCCGGGTGCTGGAGCGCGGCTATGCGATGGTCGACGACGGCAACGGCGAACTGATCGCCACGAGCGCTCGCGCACTCCAGGCGCGAACCGTCCGGATCACCTTCGCCGACGCTTCCGTGCCTGCCACGATCGAGGAACCATGACCGAGACCGACGAGACCTACGAGCGGGCCAGCGCCCGGCTGGAGGAGATCATCCGCCGCCTGGACTCCGGCGAGGCCGGCCTGCGCGAGACGCTCGGGCTCGTGCAGGAGGGGCGCGCGCTGGTCGAATACTGCGCCGGCGAGCTCGACGCGGTCAGCACCGCACTGCAGGAGCTGCGCCTCGACGACCTCGTCGCCCGCCTGGACGGCCAGGACCCCGCAGCAGCAACCACCGAGCAGGAGCCCAGCGCATGAGCACGTTCGACAAGATCGCCGACCTGCCGCTGAGCATCGACGGCTACGACCTGAGCTTCCAGGAACGGAACGTCTCCAGCGGCTTCCTGCGCAAGACGACCACGATCACGATCAGCGGCGGCGGCGACGGCGAGCACGGCATCGGCGAGGACGTCTCGTACGACACCGAGGACCACGACGCCGCGCAGGCGGCCGGCGCATACCTCGAGCTCGCAGGCGACTGGACGCTGGCGTCGTTCTGCGACCACGTCGAAGCGCTCGACCTGTTCCCGCAGGCGCCGGTCCGCGAGGTCTCACGCGCCTACCGCGTCTGGGCCTACGAGTCGGCGGCGCTGGACCTCGCCCTGCGACAGGCGGGCACGAGCCTGCACGAGCATCTGGGGATCACGCCACGCCCGGTCCGCTTCGTCTGCTCGCTGCGGCTGGCCGACCCCGGTGAGCCGCCGACGATCGCGCCGCTGCAACGCCGGCTGGACGTCTATCCCGGGCTGCAGTTCAAGCTCGATCCGACACCCGACTGGAGCGGCGAGCTGATCGCCCAGCTGCAGGCGACCGGCGCCGTCGAGTCGGTCGACCTCAAGGGGCTGTACGAGGGCACGGTCGTCGACGTGCCCGCCGATCCGGCGTTCTACGCACTGATCGCCGAGGCATTCCCCGACGCCTGGATCGAGGATCCCAAGCTCACGCCCGAGACCGACGCGGTGCTGCTGCCCCACCGCGAGCGGATCACGTGGGACGCCAACATGCATTCGGTCGCCGACATCGACGCGCTGCCGTTCCCGCCGAAGGTCGTCAACGTCAAGCCCTCGCGCTTCGGCCCGCTGCGCGAGCTCTTCCGCGTCTACGACACCTGCGCCGAGCGTGGCATCGGGATGTACGGCGGCGGCCAGTTCGAGCTCGGCTGCGGCCGCGGCCAGATCCAGTACCTCGCCTCGCTGTTTCACCCGGACGGCCCGAACGACGTCGCGCCGGGCGGCTACAACGAGACCGACCCGCCCGCCGGCCTGCCGTCGAGCCCGCTGCCGGTGGCCGTCTCTGCGACCGGCTTTCGCTGGGGATGAGCAGCGCCGCGCTCGCCGTCCCCGACGGCACGCTTCCAGGCTGGGCCTTCTCGCACCTCGACGCCGTCCGCTTCGGCGACCTCGACGCGATGCGTCACCTCAACAACGTCGCGTTCCTGCAGTTCTTCGAGTCGGCCCGGATCGCCTACATCACGGCGATGGTTCCCTCGCACCGTCCGACCGAGCCCGAGGATGACTGGGGCCTGATCTTCGCCGAATGTCACATCAACTACCGCGCGCCGGCGTTCTTCGCCGAGGAGCTCCGCACGCACGTGCGGCCCGCGCAGCTGCGGCGCTCGAGCTTCCGGATGGAGTTCTGCATCACCGCAGAACACGACGGCCGGCTGCTGGCCGAAGGCTGGGGCGCGCTCGTCGGCTACGACTACGCGGCGGCCGCCGCGTGCTCGCTTCCGGAAGCGCTGACGGTCATCCTGCGCGGGCAGGGCGCCGGCGACGCGTCGTAGCCGCGGGACGCCACCGGACGGTCCACTAGCCTTCCGCGCCCGTGTCCGAACGACTCGCCATCGCCGGGACCGGCGCGATCGCCTGCGGGCTGGCGCAGCTCGGATCCCGCAGCGGTGATGTCGTCGTCCTCGCCCGCTCGCCGGAGTCGGCCGACCGCGCCCGCGCGGACCTGCGCGTTCGCATCGACGGCGACGCCCACGCGATGGGCAGCGTCCACGTCACGACCGATCCCGAAGACCTGCGCAGCGCCACGCTGCTGATCGAGGCGGTGGCCGAGGATCAGGCGATCAAGGCGGGGGTCCTGGGAACCCTGGCCAAGGTCGCCGGGCCAGACGCGCTGATCGCCACGACCACGTCGTCGCTGTCGGTCACCGAGCTGTCGCTCGCCAGCGGCCATCACGACCGCTTCTTCGGCCTTCACGTCTTCAACCCGGTGACGAAGATGCAGCTGGTCGAGCTCGTCTTCCCGACCCGCGCATCGCAGCCGACGCGCGAGCGCGCGGTCGCCGTCTGCGAGGCGCTCGGCAAGACCGCCGTCGTCGTGCCCGACATGCCCGGATTCGTCGTCAACCGGCTCCTGTTCCCCTACCTGTTCAGCGCCGTGGAACTGCTCGAGGAGACGGGGATGTCGGCGGCCGATGTCGATCGCTGCATGGCGCTGGGCACCGGGCAGCCGATGGGGCCGCTGGCGCTGCTGGACTTCGTCGGCCTCGACGTCGCGCTGGCGATCGGCCGCGCGATCGACCGGCCGGCGCCGCTGCGCCTGCGCGCCCTGGTCGACGACGGGCTGCTCGGCCGCAAGACCGGGCGCGGCTTCCACAGCTATCCGGGACTGCGCACATGAGCGAGCTGACGATCTGGCGGATCCCGTATTCGACCAACGTCGAGCGCGTCGCGCTGGCGCTCGGCCATCACGGGCTGACGGCCGCCTGGGTCGATGTCGACCCGGCCGATCGCTCGGCCGTCGTCGAGGTCAGCGGCCAGGACCTCGTGCCGGTGCTGCGCGTCGCCGACGACGAGGTGATCGCCGACTCGCCGGCGATCCTCGCCTGGATCGACGCCCACGGCGACGGCCCGCCCCTCTACCCCGACGATCCCGCTCGGCGCACGGAGACGATGATCGCGATCGATTGGTTCAACCGCGTCTGGAAGGTCGCGCCGAACGCGATCACCGCCCAGCTCGAGAGTGCTGCACCCGACGAGGTCGCGATCGCGCGGGACAGCGCGTGGATGCGCGGGTCGCTGGCCTGGTTCGAGCGGCTGCTGACCGGCCGGCGGTTCCTGCTCGGCGCCGCGGTCGGCGCCCTGGCCATGCTGGGGCTGGCTCTCCTGCTGGCCGGCGCTGCCCGCCAGCGCGCCAAGCACAAGGCGCACAAGCGCCAGG